>NZ_JBNOYB010000104.1:0-5484 GCF_050312375.1 Schaalia sp. | reverse complement strand
CTCTCGGGGCGCCTGCGCCTCAGCGGAGGTCTGCGCACCGCGGAAGGCCTGGGCATCACGCGGCGCCTGCACCTCGGCGGGCGCCGCAGCCGCTGCCGTCGGCGTCGATTCCGGCACGAGGGGCGTTCGCGTCGCGCCCTCATCGGGGATGGGGCTCATCGGCGCCGTCCGCTCCTGCGCAGCGGCCGCCTCGACCGTGGGGGCGGCCTCGGGGCCGAGGGGAAGCGATTCTTCGGGCTGATCGTTCAGGGGAAGGATCCGCGTGGATTCCTCTGCACCCGCCTCGGTTTGCGGTGTCGGGTCCTGCGGAGCTCCGGGACGCTGCCCCTCGTAGGGATCCGGTTGCGTGTCGCTCATAGACTCCTTCTTTCCAAGCGGCCGATCGTGGCTGATGAGACCAGTGTGCAGGCCTTGTCTTCCCTGTTACTGAATCTGATCTGTACGTTTGCTGTGAAGGCGGAGGCCCTGTGCCGCCTTCTTCACGTCCTGGAGCTCGTCGGGATGCGAGCAGACGATCCTGCACACGACGACGCCCCGCGGGGCGCGTTCGACGAGGGCGCGCAGTTCCTCCTGCGTCGACGCCTCCCGGTAGGCGAGCCCGTGCGCCCGGGCGAGCCCTTCGATCGAGGTGCGCTGAGGGGTGGCGAACCAGCGCGTGAAGGTCGGGGCGTTCTCCGAGCGGCCGTGCTCCAATCCCCGGAAAATGCCGCCGCCCCCGTCATCGGCGACGAGGATGAGGAGATCGGGCGTCGGCTCATCCGCGGGGACGGCGAGCGCGCCGGCGTCGTGGAAGAAGGAGAGATCGCCCATGAGGGCGGTGACCGGCTCCTCGGTGCCGAGGGCGAGGCCCATGGCGCTGGCGATCGTTCCGTCGATGCCTGCGAGCCCGCGGTTGGAGACGACCCGACGCGGGCGACCGCGGTCTGCGACCAGATCGGCGGCGCGCACCGAGTTGGAGGCCCCCAGGAAGAGCGCCCGGGAATCGGCGGACCACACTGTACGGGCCGCATGAAGGACGCTCAGGGGGGCGGCGTCGAGGACGCCTTCGATCCTTTCGCCCGTGGATCGTGCGAGGGCGCGCCACTGCTCGAGCCAAGAGTCGTCCGGGATCCGCCCCTCCGGGGCTTCAGGGGGCGCCGCGAGCGCGGGCACCACGAGAGCCGCGGCTCCCGCGACATCGGTCCACTCATCCGTCGGATCGACGACGACGACCCTGAGATCCCGACGGGCGAGGAGGGCCGATACGGGCCGCGACAGCGTCGGCCTGCCCGTGACGATGACCTGTTCGATCCGCCCGGCCAGCTCGGATTCGAGGAGCGACTGCTCGAAGGGGATGCGGAGCTCATCGAAGGCGAGGCCGCTGGTGGGCTCGGCGAGGATCGGGAGCCGCGCCGCCGCGGCCCAGCGCGACGCCTCGGGATCAGCGGCGTCACCGGCGACGATGACCGTGCGCAGACCGCCCTCGATCGCCTCGCCCCATTCGAGCGGGACGGGCGGGCTCGGATGCACGCGCGCGGGAGCGGGCCCCTCCAAGGAGAAGGGGGGAGCCTCCAGGGAGCCGCCCTCGGGGGTGAGGGGATCCCGGAAGGCGATGTTGATCTGAACGGGGCCGGCGCTCCCCGAGGGCAGCCCCTGGGCGCGGGCGAGGACGCGCCCGATGCGCGAGCTCAGACTCGGACCGGGGAGGGAGTCGGCAGGCAGATCGAGGCACGCGCGCGCATGCGGCCCGAAGATCCCCGCCTGCGTCGTCGTCTGGGATGCTCCCACCCCTTGCATCTCCGCGGGCCGATCCGCACTCACCACGATCAGGGGAAGACGCGAATGATGGGCCTCGGCGACTCCCGCGTGCAGTTCCGCAACCGCTCCCCCGGAGGTCGTGACGATTGCGACCGGCGCCGGACGGCGCCTGAGGGCAGGATCATCGCAGGACGGGTCGTCTCGCCGGCCCGCCCTCGACAATCCGATCGCGAGGAAGCAGGCCGAACGCTCATCGATGCGGACATGGGCGCGGACGAGGCCCGCGTCGACCGCGGCCCCCAGCGCATAGGCGAGCGGCGCCGAGCGCGAACCGGGGCAGTAGACGACGTCGCGCACCCCCGCCGAGATCAAGGCGGCGAGCAGCGAGCGGGCGAGCAGTTCGGAAGGATGACTCATCGGCGCTCCCCGAGGTGCACGGCCATGGCGTCGAGACGATCGATCCAGCGGGCGCTGAGGGAGTCGTCGACGGGCGAGGCCAGGAGGCCGAGGTCGGGCTCGAGCTCGCGAAGGGGCAATGCCCCGGCCTCGACGCGCACGGGCTCGGCGACGACATCGGAGGCGAGGAAGGAGGCGGTCGCGAGCCCGCAGGCGAGGACCTCCCCGGGGATCGATGCGGCGGCGCGGACCCCGACCTGAAGGCCGATCGAGGATTCGAGGGCGGAGGAGACGACCAGTCGCAGGCCCGTTTCCTCTCCGATCCTCAAAGCCCTGCGGATCCCGCCGAGCGGAGCGATCTTGATGACCGCGACATCGGCGGCCCCCTCGCGCGCGACCGCCAGAGGATCCCGAGCGCGGCGAATGGACTCATCGGCGGCGATGGGAGCCCTGACCGCGCGACGCACCCGCGCGAGCTCCTCGATGCTCGCGCAGGGTTGCTCCACGTACTGAAGACCGCCCACCGCTTCGGCCGCCCCGTCGAGGAGCTCGATCGCGGCGATCGCCTCATCGGCCGTCCACGCTGCGTTCGCATCCACTCGGACGCGGCCCTCATCCCCGACCGTCTCGGCGAGCGCCCGGGCAACCGCGCGCACCCGTTCGGCATCGTCCTCGAGACGCGCGCCCGGATCGGCGACCTTCACCTTGGCGGTCGCGCAGCCCCGCGATCGGATGACGCGATCCCGCGCCGATTCGGCGGAGACCACCGGGATCGTCACATTCACGGGAACCGCATCGCGGTGAAGACGGGGCCCCGGCGAGGAGGCCGCATCGATCGCGCCTTCGAGCCATGTCGAGGACTCGGCCGGATCGTAATCCCAGAAAGGGGCGGCCTCCGCCCAGCCGAACTCACCGTGGAGGAGGAGGCCGTCACGGCTCGTCACCCGCCGGAAGCGGACGTTCATCGCGAGGTCGTAGATGAGGAGCTCGTCGATGCCCCCGAGGAGAGCGCGCACGTGCGAGGGGAGGGCGCGGATGTCGATCCGTGAGAGCCGGGCGGAGCTTCGAGGTCGGGGCATGGCGTCCATCATGCCCGCCTCCGCGGGTCTTCGCCCGCCCCGACGACCAGCATCGCCGAAGCCGGCCCCAGGAGCGCATGCCCCGTGCACTCCGATCCCGAAACGGCGTCACGGCCGATGATCGCCGAGAGCTCGCGCGCGCGATCACCATGATTGAAGAGGAGCAGCGCCCCGGATCGACGCGCGCACTCGACCCCATCGGGCATTTCGGGATGCGGGGGCGCCAGACGCGCGACGGCGGCGACAAGGGCGAGCAGCCCGCGGCGGGTCGCGGCGTCCAGGTGCGCCGAGATCCTCCACAGGCCGCCCGATGCGATCGGCTCGCGAGTGATGGCGGGCCCTGAGGCGTCGGGGAGGGAGGCGATCAACTGCGCGGAGGCCCCGATGCTCCGAAGCGGCGGGGGCGAAGCGTTCAGCGTCCTCGGAGCGGGAGCCGGATCGCCCAGGAGGTCCATGGCGCGGCGCAGGAGCGCAGACACGTCCCTGAGCAGGGGCCCCGGCCCGCCCCCCGAGGGAGGCGCGCCGCCGCCCGACTCCAAGAAGGCCCGCTGCGCCCGGGAGATGCGATGCACCACGATTCCCGAATCCGCGAAGCGCGGGGGCTCGTCCTCAGCGGAGCCGTCCCAGATCACCTGAAGCCCCTGCTCACACAGGGAGTCGACGAGGGATCGCCCGGCCCTTCGATCAAGGATCGCAAGCCGGGCCGATCCCACGCGGGCCGAGTGCGCCTCATCTGAGAGCCGCAGGATCCGAGGGGAGTATCCCGCCTCCCAGGCGCTCCGATGCCAGGCCGTCAGCGTCCCGGAGGGGCGCTGCGCCCGGGGAAGCAGGACGATCGCGTCAGCCCCGTCATCGCGGGCGACGACGCGGATCGCCTCATCGAGCTCGCTGCCGGGTGCGACGAGGGAGTCCCCCGAGGGGCCCTGCGCCCCCGAGGCCCCGTGGGCGGCGGCGAGGACCGCCCGTCCGAGACGCTCGGAGCGGCTCATCAGCGCCGCGTCCTCGAAACGGGCGATCCAGGAGCGCGCGCCCGCTTCGGCGCGCGCGCAGTCCAGGGCGAGGGCGAGTCCGTGCGCCGATGCCGGAGGGATCGTGAAGACGGGCATCTCGGTCATGCCCGAAGACTACCCGGCCCCGCGGGCGTCTCCGTCCGCGCGGGCGCGGACCGGGAGGGGCCCGGGCGCCCCACCGCCCCTTCGGTGACGAGGGCGTTTAGAGCGCGAGACCCGGGAAGGCGGATGAAGGCCATGCGGCGCAGGAGGAGCCTCTCCTTGCGTAGGCTTGTGCCATGAGCGCGCTTTCCTTCGTCTCCGACACCTTCGATCCGAGCCGGTGGCGCGAAGTCTCGGGCTTCGACCTCCACGACCTCACGTACCACCGCGGAATCTCGCGCGGACCGGAGGCCGACGGCCGCCCCACGGGCGAAGACATGCCGGTCGTGCGCATCGCCTTCGACCGGCCCGACATCCGCAACGCCTTCCGACCGGCGACCGTCGACGAGCTGTACCGCTGCCTCGATCACGCGCGCCAGACGAGCGACGTGGCGGCCGTCATCCTCACCGGCAACGGCCCGAGCGCGAAGGACGGCGGCTATTCCTTCTGCTCGGGCGGCGACCAGAGGGTGCGCGGCGCCGACGGCTACCGTTATGAGGTCGAGGGCGCCGACTCGCAGGCCGACACTGCGACCCGGCGCGAGCAGGTCGACCCCGCACGCGCCGGACGCCTCCACATCCTCGAAGTCCAGCGCCTGATCCGGCAGATGCCGAAGGTCGTCATCGCGGCGGTTCCCGGTTGGGCGGCGGGCGGCGGGCACTCGCTCAACGTGGTCTGCGACCTGTCGATCGCCTCGAAGGAGCACGCGGCCTTCATGCAGACCGACGCGAACGTCGGCTCCTTCGACGCCGGCTACGGTTCGGCCCTCCTCGCCCGCCAGGTCGGGGACAAGCGGGCGCGCGAGATCTTCTTCCTCGCGCACCGCTACGACGCCGAAACGGCTGAACGCTGGGGGGTGGTCAACGCCGCGGTCCCCCATTCGCATCTCGAGGAGACGGCGCTCGAATGGGCCGCGACGATCGCCTCCAAGTCCCCGCAGGCGATCCGCATGCTGAAGTTCGCCTTCAACCTCGCCGACGATGGAATGGCGGGCCAGCAGGTCTTCGCGGGGGAGGCGACGCGCATGGCGTACATGACGCCGGAGGCCCAGGAGGGCCGCGACGCCTTCCTCGAGCACCGCGCTCCCGACTGGAGCGGGCACCCGTATTACTACTGACAT
>NZ_JBNOYB010000103.1:0-15365 GCF_050312375.1 Schaalia sp. | reverse complement strand
AACTGCCCTCGGCTCGAAAGCCGAGGGCGCCACTGCTGAACGGGTCGTCGCTGAGCGGCGCGGTACCGCCGTTTCGCATCCGACCTCTTTGCGGTACTCCGCTCAGTGATTCTCGGGCGCGGACTCGCCGGGCGCGGAGGCCCCGCCCTCGTGCGCGGGAAGCACCGTCGTGGGAGCCGAAGAGGCGAAGGGCTGGGCCGGGGCCGCGGGGGCGGTCGGCTGAACGGGCGAAGCAGGCGCGACGGGTGCCGCGGGGGCCTGAGTACCGGCCGACGTTCGCGCGAACGCCGCCGACTGCGCGTTCAAAAGGGCCGAGCGAGTGCGGAAGTAGGTCTCCTCGTCGATCTCCCCGGCGGCCAAGCGCTGATCGAGGCGCGACAGCGGAGTCGGGGCGGTGGGGACGAAGCGCTTGATCGCCCACACCGCGAGGACCACGACGGCCGCGAGCGCCGCCGCCGCGAGGACGATCCAGGCGATCTCGGCGGCACCACCGGCCATATGACCTGCTGGGCCGTGCGCTCCGAGCGCCTCGGCGGGGGAGCTGATATCAGGGGAGACGTTGTCCATGGGGACTCCTTCACTCATCGTCTGCGTGTCGTTGAACGCGATCAGTCTGAGCGACCGATATTCGACGCGCCGATGAAGCCCCTGTGAAACGCCTATGAGGCCTCAGTCGAGGGGAAGAGCCTCGGAAGGCTCCGAGCTTCCTCGGGCGATGACCCAGAAGGAGAACCACGCGCCCAGTGCGCCGACGAACATCACGAGCGTCATGGGCAGTGCGCTCGTCCCCCCGCCCGCGGTCGCCAGGGGGGAGGCCGTCGCCATCGCGATCGATTGGACGAGGCCCTGGACGGCAGAAGCCGTCCCCGCGTGCTCGCGCGTCTTCGACAGCGCCAATGCTCCGGCGTTGCCGAAGATGAAGGCGTTGGCGCTCATCAGGAGGGCGAAACCGACGCAGGTGAGGACGAGCGGCAGATCGAAGACGAGAACCGACAGGCCGACGAGGACGACGCCGAGGGCCGCTAGCGACAGGCCGAAGGCGATGAGACCCTGCGGCCGGAAGCGCCCGATGAGCCGGATGTTCACCAGTGCGAACAGGGTCGACAAGAGCGCGTTGCCCGCGAAGACCAGCGAGAAGACCATCGGCGTCAGACCGAGCATCTCCTGGAGGACGTAGGACGAATCCGAGACGTAGGCGAACATGCAGAACCCGGAGAACGCCGAGGTCAGCATGTATCCGACGAAGGGACGGATCGTCATCACCGATCCGATCCCGGTGATGAACCTCGTCAATCCGCCGCCGTGGCGCTTATCGGGGGGAAGGGACTCCGGCGCCCAGAGCCATGCCGCCAGTGTCATCAGGACGGTGAAGGCCGTGAGGCACCAGAACACCGCCCGCCACGGCCAGTAGGTGACGATCAGACCGCCGAGGACCGGAGCGAGCATCGGAGCCAGGCCCCCGATCGCCTGGAGCAGTGACATCACCCGCGCCAGGACATTGCCGTGGGCGACGTCGACGAGGACGGCGCGCGCGACGGCGGCCGCGGCGCCCCCTCCCATCCCCTGGAGGACGCGCCCGACGAAGAGGATGTGGATCGATGGCGCGAAGACGCAGACCAAGGAGCCGACGATCGCGAGGAGGCCGCCGAGGATCATCGGCCCCCGCCGCCCCTTCTGATCCGAGAGCGCGCCTCCGCCGATCTGCCCGG
Organism: Schaalia sp.; assembly: GCF_050312375.1. Lineage (NCBI taxonomy): Bacteria > Bacillati > Actinomycetota > Actinomycetes > Actinomycetales > Actinomycetaceae > Schaalia > Schaalia sp. Next base: position 13,656 of record NZ_JBNOYB010000103.1, on the reverse strand, counting down.
TCCCGAAGCCGATGAAGAAGGCCGTGAGCGTCAGGCCGACGAATGCCGCGCTCGTCGACAGATCCCGTGTGATCTCGGGGAACGAAGGCGAATACATGTCCGTTGCGAGCGGGGGGACGGCGTTCTGCAGGGCGATCGTCACCAGAAGGGATACGGTGACGCCCTGGCCGAGAATGGAGTGATCGCGGGGAAGATCGGGTGGAGTGGAGGACATGACTCTCATTGTCCGCCCCCTTCATTCCCCGTACTCCGCCCGGAATCGCGGAGCGGACGGGAGAGATCTTTCACAGTGCGCGCTTCCTCACCCGGGGAGGGGCGAGGGCCTCAGCGCGGGAGGCGCTTCCGGTCCCGCTGCGCGCAGGGAGGCGCGAAGGTCCGCCACGGGCCCCGCCGAGCAGCGGACGGTCCGCTTCCCTTCGCCACGGCAGGATGGAACGACGCCGCCCCCGCCGATGATCTCGACGGGGGCGCGGGCGGTAGGCCCACCGGGACTCGAACCCGGAACCCACGGATTAGAGGCCTGCCTGATTGGGTGCTGGCGGCGTGACGGCGGGATCCTCTGGGCATGGGATTAGAGATGCTTCCGGTCCCTTCCGGCTGGGAAGGGCCGTTGAGAGAGTTCGGGACCGCCCTCGCTGCGGCTGGCAGGTCGTCGCAGACGATCCGCCTTCGGATGCACTGGCTCCGACGCTTCGCGCGGGATCTCGGGGCGGGCCCGTGGACGGTTGAGCCGACGACGGTCGTGGACTGGTCGGGCGCGCATGATTGGGCGCGCGATACGCGCAAGAGCGCTCATGCCTCGGTCGGAGGCTTCTACAGGTGGGCGCAGGGGCTCGGCCTCGTCGAGGAGGTCCCGGTGATCCCCTCGGTGAGATCCTCGGATCCTGCTCCTCGTCCGGCGCCTCCTGCGGCGATCGCCCGGGGTCTCGCCTCGGACGATCCGCGCGTCGTCCTTATGGTCAGGCTCGGCGCGGAACTCGGGATGCGCCGGGGCGAGGTCGCCCGCGTCCACTCGCGGGATCTCATCCGCGACCTCATGGGCTGGTCCCTCGTCGTCCACGGCAAGGGCGGGAAAACGAGGGTCCTTCCTCTCACCGATTCGCTCGCAGATGCCCTCCTCGCGCTCCCCAAGGGCTACGCCTTCCCGGGCGCCGACTCCGGGCACCTCTCCCCCCAGTGGGTCGGCAAACTTGTCGGGAGGGCGCTCCCGGAGGGAGTGACCATGCACGCGCTGCGGCATTCGTTCGCGTCGAGGGGATTCGCGCAGACTCGCAACTTGGTCGCCGTGCAGCACGCGCTAGGGCACGCGTCGCCCTCGACGACGCTGAGATACATCCTCCTTCCTCCCGAGGATGTGCGCGAGGTCGTCGAGGCGATCGCGTAGAACGAAAGGACTGATGATGTTGTACTACGCACAGAGGCTTGAGGTGCTTGCGGAGATCCGGGCGGCGCGGATGGAGGCGGAGGACGCGCAGCGTGCTGCCGAGGAGGCGCGAGAGCGCTTGAAGCGGCTGACGGTCAATCAGCGCCATCATTTCGGGATCTATAGGGATTGGCCGCTGGCGGATTTGGCTCGGGCTGCGGGCATCTCGCGCAAGACGTTGTATGCGTGGATCGGCGAAGCAGAGCGCAGCGGCGAATGATGTTGGTCGATGTTGGTCGACCGCGCCGTTACCTTGGGTGACGTTTTCCGGCGGCCGCGCGTTTTCGTTACTCGGGGTGACAGTTCGCCGGCGAATGAGAGTGCCCCCGACCCGTTTCCGGGTCGGGGGCGTCTGTCACCTTTTGCGGGCTTCGAGGGCGCGCAGGCGGGCGTCATAGTCGGCGTGCTCGCGATCCATGACGCGATGCAACTCTCCAACCTGGTGGCCGAGGGAGCGGACCGCATCCTCGGTCCGGCGCACGCCGTCGGCGACGCTGCTGCCGTGGTTGGGCCTGAGCCGCCTCCGAGTCTCGATGAGGCCTGCGGTCGAGGTGACGAGGGCACCCAGCCCGCTGAGCCCGCCGAGGGCGGCGATGAGTTCAGGGGTCACTGGCTGCCTCCCGACGGCGTGTGAGCCAGTGCGGTCCCTGTGGAGAGGACGGAGGCGGCCAGGGCGATCCAGAGCGGCGCCGTCTGGGATTCGAGGATGCCGTAGGCGACGAGGATCGGGATAAGGGCGAGTGTGATTCTGTAGAGCCAGCTCCTCACGTCTGGGGTCAGCCATTCGAGGACGCGGGGTGTGGGGGCGTCGCTGGCGTGCTTGGGGGTGCTCATGCGGTCTTCTCCTGGGTGGGTGCGGGCGCGCCGATCTCCTTGATGGTGCGAATGATCTTGTCCACCTCATCGGAGATCGAAACGTCAACGGCGCCGCCGATCGCCTTGACCGCGGCGGCGTGGGCGGCCCAGGCGCGTTCGACGAGCCCGTTCCAGGTTGCCCAGCCGACGGGCCGGACCCCAAGGACGGGGTAGTAGTAATCGGCTTCGCTCTGCTCGATGGCGCGGGCGCCGCCCAGGCCGGACAGGCAGACGAGCGCGTAGGCGTAGGTGTTCCATGGGGTGGTCGTGCGGATGAGATACATCGGGGTGTCCTCTCTTGTGGTTGTTGCCGATGATGTGGACGTGGCGGGCGCTCCTGATGCTTGGGCGAGGAGCGTCGCCATCGGGTAGGTGGGGCCGGGGTCGGTGTGGTCCGACTGGCGATAGACGCGCGAGATCTGGGCGTGGGTGACGATGCCCGGGTGCCCGTTGGCGAGTTCGGCGTCTGTGAGGTGGCGGACGGGGATCCCCCACCTGGTGCAGATCTGTGCGACGAGGCGGGCGGTCTGGGCGACGACCTGGGCGCCGTCGGCGCTCGTCCAGTCGGTCCGGTAGGCGTATCCGGCCTGCTCGATCTGGATCCCGTCGTGGTTGGCGCCGGGGGCGGCCCAGGCGGTATCGGACTCGCCTACGCACGTGAATACTCCGTCGGTGCCGACCACCCAGTGTGCCGAGGCGCGGGCCGCCGGATCCTGGAAGTTCTTCGCCACGGCGCGGGCGGTGTTGGTCGGTGTCTCGGTCGAGTGCAAGACGACCAGGCGGGGTCGGCCCAGTCGGCCGACGTGCATGTTTGGGGTTGGATAGTCAACCATGTGCGGTCCTTTCAGGCGATCGTCCAAGACATTTCGACATCCCATTCGCCGGTGCCGAAGGTTCCTGCGCGCCATGTCATGAGGTCGATATTTCCGTTCGGGTCGGCGTACAGGTACACCTGCGCGTCGGACATCATGTGGCCGAAGGAGCGGACGCGGGGGCGAAGCGCGGTGTTGCCGACGGTGGCGACGTTGAAGTAAGCGCCGGGGGAGACCGAGAATGCGGCGGCCGTGCGCTGGAGTTTGCACAGGGCGTCGATGCGGCGGCCGGTGCGCGTGGCTTCGACGACGGAGAGTTTCCAGCCACTTTTCGGGGTGATTTTGAGGTCTGCGGGGGTGCCGAAGAGGGTTTCGAGGAGGTCGGCCAACTGTTTTCCGGTTTGGGGGTAGTCGGCGACCTTGTCGGTCGAGAGCGGGTAGGGGATCTTGAGTCTCTGGGTGGTTTGCGGCATAGCGGGTCCTTTCAGGCGGTGACAGATGACAGGTCGGCGAAGGTCAGGGCGGCGGCGTGGGGGTAGTCGAGGGCTGGGGGTAGGGCTTTCCAGGGGATGGAGTCACCGGGGACGGCGGCGCGGGTGAGTTGGAGGCCGAGGATCCACCTCCCGTGTTGGAACGTGTAGTTACCGCCGTCGAGGTAGGCGGGGATATTCGGTGATCCGGGCACCCAGTTGGCGACGCCGGTGAGGGTGATCGGGGCGCCGATTCGGCTCGCCGAGTCGAGGCAGGTCAATGCGGCTGCTTCATCGAGTGGCGGCGCGGAAGTGTCGTAGATCGTGATCTGCGATGCTGAGATCTTGACGTTGGTCTCGAAGTAGATGGCGACGTTCAACGTGTCTTCGTCGCCTTGAAGCGCGACCGTCCAGTCTTCTACTACGTGAATCGTCGTGTGCGCAGGGATTGCCTTTTTACTTCCGGGGTTCCAGAGGCTTCGCCGGTACCCAAGGCCGTGATTGAGGTAGGCGCCGATGTTCACTGTCGCCGGGACGTTGCCGTGGTTGGTCAGAGTGAGGCTGATCCGGTAGGTGTGGCCTTCCTCGGCGCGGATGTAATGCAGTCCTTTGAGAACCGCGCGATTCGCGTAGGTGACGGGCGAAGGGCCGGGGGCTCGCGTGATCGTCCCCGATGAGATGGTGAGGATTGTCGTCGGGTTGAGGCTGAATGCTTCGGCGCCGAGGCCGCTGAGGAGGTCGGAGGGAGCGTTTTTCAGGTCCCAGGTTGCCGAGGGAATCGCAAAGCCCCCGGGGGCGCTGCGTGCGAGCGTGCGGATCGCGAGGTCACTCGCGTCGGTTTTGCGGGCGAGTTCGGTCGAGATCGACAATGACCGGGTGCCGAGACGGTCGATGAGGTCGGGATCGCTGGCGGTTTCAGTGTGATCGGTGTGATGCTCTTCGCCGTCCTGGTCAATCGTCGTTTCCGTCCACCTAACGGCGACCTGGGTGGCGAGGTCGCTCGCGTCGCGTTGGACCGTGAGGCCGCTGCGGCGGATCTGGGAGGCGGGGACGGTGATCGCGCCGGAGGCGCTTGTTTCGATGCTGGCCGGGCCCGACGGGGGGACGATGAGCCGGTAAAGGCTTCGTCGCTTCGCGAGGTCTTCGAGGCGGATGAAGTCACCAACGGCCGCGTGCGTCGTCGGCCAGAGGATCGCTCCGGTCGAAACGGCGACGGCGCGCAGGAGGTTCGCGACCGATTGGGCGTCCACGTCGCGGGGGCCGAGGAGGAGGGCGCCGGGGGCGTCGTCAATCTGCGGCGTGAAGTTGAGTCGGGCGGCCGCGATGATGCGCGAGATCCGGGCTGCGGCGGGCTCTTCGGGCCACGGCGGCGAGGACACGAGCTGATTCGCGAGTTCGGCGGTGAAGTCGGCGGCGATCACGTCGATCACGGGCCTGTTGAGCGTGTCGTCCCATGAGATCGGCGCGTCGGTGATGCGCCCGGCGAACACGGTCGCCGCGCGGGAGGCGGGGCCTTCCCTGCGCAGGGTCGCGGCACTGGCGAGGGTGAGGCCGAATGAGGCGAACGTCCATTTCGGATCGGTCGATGCCCAGGTTCCGGGCGCTGTTCGCCACGTCGGGCCGTTCGGGTTTGCGGTGACGGCGAGCCCGACCCATTGGCCGAGGTGAGAATCATCGGGGAGGAACCGGCCGGTGAGGATCCCGGGGCCGGGTGTGGATTTGGAGGCGATGACGGGGCCGAGAACGCGGGAAGACGCGAAGGGCCCAGCGTAGTAGGCGGGCCGGAGGGTAACCGTCGCCGACGGGGGCATCTCGGTGATCTCGACGCGGCCGGTATAGACGGCTCCCCTGGAGGCGCGAGGGAGATCGTCCCACGCTGCGGGGTTGCCGCCGTCGGCTTCCAGGGGCGCCGGGTCGATGAACGCGGGCGCCGTCGTGGTCAAGCGCAGGGGCGCAGTCGAAGAGGTCTCATGCACGCTCGCCCCTCCGGTCGACGACTGTTCGGCGGTGACGGTGAGGCGGGCGCCGGGGGCAAGAGCGGCGAGATCCTCACCGATAGGCCGGTCAGAGGGCAGGGCAATCCGCAGGGAACACGTCGATGGGGAGGGCTGGGCGAGGCGGGAGGAGCGGCCCCAGCGGACGTTAAGGCCGTCGAGGGCGACGCCCCGGGCCCCGTAGGAGTCGGCGGAGTCGGCGACGCGGCGCCCGTCCACGGCGACGACGCAGGAGATACTCATATGGCGACTCCTCCCATCCGCTGGTCATATTGGGCGAGGAGTCGGCGGATCTGCTCGGCGACTCCTACGGGGTCGAGGGCGCCGGACACGTTGATGACGACGCTCGGGGCGGCCCCGGCGATCTGGGCGGGCGCCCACGCTGGCGCGGGGGTGGGCATGATGTCGCGGGCGAGGGGGGCGACCATGCTTCGGGCGGCGCCTTCGACGCGGGAGGCGGATCCGATGAGGCCGAGGGCGACGCCTTCGCCGAAGAATCCGCCCAGACTCATGCCGACCCTGGAGGGGGAGTGGATCCCTAGCGTGGATTTGATCGCGTTGACCGCGTTGCCCGCGAGGTTTGAGGCCGCGTCCCAGAGGGCGCCGCCCATTGCGCCGATCCCGTTGATGATGCCCCTAACGATGTCCTTGCCGATGTTGAGCATGTGGGACGGAAGGGCGGCGAGCCCATTGATGACGTTGCTCTTAATCTGGCTGACTTTCGAAGAAACGGCGCCGCTCATGGAGGCCCAGCCTTGATCCCAGGTGTCGCGGGCCCAGGTGATCGCGCCGCTGATCGCCGAGGAGACGAGGTTTCCCAGTCCGGAGACGAGATTGGAGATGAGTTCGCGGCCCTTGGAAGCGATCTGTCCCATCGTGTTCCAGGCGCCCGCCCAGTCCCCGTTGATGATCTGCCCGATGAATGTGACGACGCTGGAGAACAGGCTGAACAGGTCCCCGAAGTAGGTGCCGATAACGGTGACGGCATCGAGGACGAGTGGGGCGAGGGCTTCGATGATCGGCCCGAGGACGCTAGAGAGGGTGGACGCGAACTCTTGGACGGCGCCGATGAGGTCGGAGATGACGGGGTGGGCGTCGAGGAATGCGCCCATGTCGAACCCGTCGGTAAGGCCGGTCACGTAGTCAAGGGCTTGGCCGAGGCCGTCGAAGATCGCGGATGCGAGGGGTTCGAGGGCGATCATCGCCCGGTTCTTGAGGATCTCGAATTTCTCGGCGGCGTCCTGGGTCTCTTCGCCGACGCCGAGGATCGTGTCCCCGGTGCCCTGAGCGACGCCGGTGAGGGCGTCCATGTTGAGCGCTCCGGTTTCGAGGGCGCCGATGAACTGGGTCGCTCCCTTCGTGCCGAACAGGGTCGACGCGAGATCGATCGCGCTCGCGCGGTCTCCGGCGTCGAGCATTCCGGTCATTTCCCCGATGACCCGTTGTAGGGCTTGCTCGGGCTCCTCGCCCTGCTTGGCGAGGGTGACGAGGGACTTCCCGAGGGCGCCGATCGTCTTGTCGGCGTCTAATCCGGCTTTGTCGAGGACGCCGACGAGCGCGGCGGAGGTCTCGAAGCCGAATCCGAGTTCTTGCAGGGCCGGGCCCTGCTTCGTCATTGAGTCGGCGAGCGTGTTCATGGAGACGCCGGTGCCCTGGGAGACGCGGAAGAGCGTGTCGAGGCCTCCCGAGACGGCTTCTCCGCTGATCTTGAACTGGGTGAGTGCGGCGGACGTGGCGTTGATGTCCACGGCCTCGCCGAGGATGCGCCCGGCTTCGAGGTACTGGCTTGCGACGGTTTCGAGGACGGGGCCGGTCAGTCCGAGGCGGGTGTTCACGTCGGCGACTGCGGGGCCGATGGCGTCGAGGGATGCGGGGATCTGCTTTGCGATGTTCTTCGCGGAGTCTACGAGCCCGTCGAGGGCGTCGCCGCTGGCGCCGGTGCCGACGCGGATCGTGTCGGCGAGGTCGTCGAACTGGGCGCCGATGTCGTAGAGGGCTTTCCCGGCGGCGATTCCTGCGCCGACGAATGCGGTTCCGACGGCGGCGAAGGAGGGGATGTGCCCCTTGATTCTTCCTGCGAGGCCCCCGGTCGCCGTCTCGGTCTCTTTCATGGCCGAGACGGCGCCCTTAGCGTCCCCGAGGATGCGGACGGCGAGGATCGCGCTATTCCCGCTGCTCATTGTCTGCCTCCTCGATGAGTTGGAATGCTGTTTCTAGGACTTCCGGGGGCTCGGAGAGCCACGCGCTGACGGGGATCCCGGTTCGGATCGCGAGTGCGACGACCGAGGCGAGGGCGGGGCCTACCGCGTAGGGTTTTCCTCGTCTCCTGCGGTCTGGCTGGGGGCGAGGTCGAGGAGGGTCGAGGTTACGAAGTCGCTGAAGTCGGCGGCGGTGGGGACGACGCCGGTGCGCTGGAGGGCGGCAAAGAGCATGTAGGTGAGGGCCTTGGGGCCGTCCTCGACGGGCTGCCCGTGGGAGCGGGCGAAGGCTTCAAAGGCGATCTTGTCGGCGGCGAGGATCCTCACGGTCCCGGTCGTCTCGTCGGCGAGTTCATATTCGACGTGCATCTTCTTCATGAGGGGTCTCCTTCGATGGTTGCGAGCGCCTTGTCAACGGCGTTCATGTATTCGGCGACCCATTTCGGTTCGGTGGCCTTCGCGCCCTGGGTCGCAAAGAGGCTCGGGAGGATAACCGACGGGTGCTTGTGTCGGGGCGGGTTGGGTTGGGGGCCTCGGGCTGAGGGCCAGATCTTTCGGCCCCATTGGATGGCGTGCGCGTAGGGGACGGACTTCTTCCCGACGCGGACGATGGCGGCGGTCTTCGTGCCCGCCGACCGGATCGACTGGCGCAGTCGTCCGGTTCGGACGGGGGCGAGGGCTTCGGCGCCGTCGGCGGCGATCCGGGCGACCCGCTGATGCGTGGCTTTCAAGTCCGAAAGGTCGTCGCCTGCGGCCTTGAGTTGGCGGCGCAGCTCGCGGGCGCCGTCCACGGTGACGAGCGGGCCGTCCGCCATGTCATGCGCCCTGCGAGAACGTCGGGAGGGCGCCGACGATCGGGAAACTGAAGTCAGTGGTATTGGCCTTCTTCGGGTTTCCTCCGACCTTGACGGGCTTGATCTTGCACTGGCCCGCGACCTGGTAGCCGGTCTTCCCGGCGGGCTGAAACACGAACTTCGCGATCTTGTTGGCGTTCTGGTAGGTCCAGACTTCCAGGGCGGTCAGGACGTACTCCTGGTAGATCGTCCCGCCGATGGTTCCGAACGTGACGGTGTCGTCGAAGATGTCGGAGCCGTCGAGCATGAAGGTCGCGTCGGAGTCGTCGGGGGCTTCGCCTGCGAGTTCGACGCTCGTGCATTTCGCGGTGAAGTCGGTCGCTGCGGACTCGATCGTGAAGGTGAGTTTTCCGGGGCCGAGCTTCTTCGGGGTGTAGGTGGTGGTGGTGTCCATGGGGTTACTCCTTGGTGTCGAAGCGGATTTCGAAGGTGGCGAACATGGCGGGGTAGGTCGGGCCGTTGCCGGGGGTCGCCGTGTCGGGCGTGAGCCGGGTGATCCCTAGGGTGGGTTCGAGGGTGAGGGCGAGGGCGGCGAGGTCGTCGAGGCCCTCGGGGTGATTCGCCGTCTTCGGGCTGATGAGGGCAATCTGGTAGTCGGCGACGCCTCCCCCTGGAGCGTCGAGGGTGATGTCCTGAGGGGCGCCGACCCATGCGACGGTCTTGCCTGCGGCGAGGGCGGGGCGGATCGTCGCGGCGTCGATAGTGACGTGAACCTCGGGGGAGGCGCCGGCGATCTCCTCGGCGATTGAGGTTGTGAGATCGTAGATGATGCTCATGCGATGCCCGGGCCTGTCAGGTAGGGGGCGAGGAGCGGCCACGCCGGGGTCATCGGGTCGAGGGCGGGCCGGAAGAATGCGGGCGCCGTGTCGGCGTCAACGGCGGTCGCCGAGTCACGGGCCGAGGCCCTGCGGTTGAACAGGTTCGCCGCGACTTCGAGGATCGCCGCCTGGCGGATCTCCTCGGGGACGCGGACGCTCGCGATCTTCTGATCGACGAGGAGGGTCGCCGCCTGCGCGCAGGCGCCTACGTGCTCGGAATCGGAAGGATCGGCGAGCACGTAGGCGGCGAGCGCCTCGGTGATGCTGGTGGCGGGCATGGTCAGGCGGTGAACTTCGCGGCCTTGAGGAGTTCGGCGTGCGGCGCGTAGTGAGCGGCGTACCCGTAGACGGCGAAGGTCTTCGACAGATCGACGATGTCGGAGTCCTGGAGGCGCAGGGGAGCGCCCGGGTTCTCCTGGATGCGGATCGCCTCACGGCTGTAGCCGACGGCGTGCGAGCCGTCCCATCGGGGGATCCGGGAGATCGTGACCTGCGCGAAGGAGGCGCGGCCGGTCGCGACCGTGAGGGTCCCGTGATGATCGGCGGGTGCGCCGTCGAACTGGAGGGCCTTCGGGTCGCGGTCCATCTTCGCGAGGGCCGCGAACACGGTCGGAGACACGGCGATCCCGTCGAGGAGGTAGGGGGTCGCGTCGTACAGGTCGAGGAGGGCGAGGATGAAGTCCGTCCAGTCGTCGGCGGTCGCCGCGCCAGCGGACGCGAAGGTGTGGGCGGGGGAGGCTTCGGCTTCGGTGACCTTCTCGGTGAACAGGTCGCGGGTCGCGGCCTCGATCTGAGAGGCGTAAACCATCGCCTGGTCGTAGAGGAGGTCATCGAGGAGGGAGACGCTGGCGCGGTCGATGGCCTGGAAGCTCATTTCGCCGACGCCGCCATAGGTCTTGACGGGCGCGTTCTTGACCTCGTAGGCGGCGGGCTTGCCCTTGGCGAGGGCGTCGCCTTCCTTCTTCTGCTCGCCGACCTTGACGCCGGTGACGGCGGCGCGCTGGCCGTATTCGACGCTCATGCCCTGGGCGGGCAGGTCCGTCGTGTGGGTGAAGAGGTTGGTGACCTCCTGCTTGGCGTTCATGCGCTTGTCGAGGACTCCGAGCCATGCGGGTCGGGCGATGGCGTCGCCGATGACGGCGCCCGCGTAGGCGGCGAGCGCCTGCTCGTGCATGGGGTCGGAGTCGCGGGCGAGGGCCTTCGCGTAGGCGCCGATGCTGCGGAACGCGAACGGGGTTTCGCCCGTGGCCGGGGCGGCGAGGTCGGCGAAGCGGCTTCGGGTCTCGCGCTGGAAGTCATCGAGGCTTTCCGCGATGGAACGTACCTCAGTGATGAGCCCCTGATCGCGGGCCTCGGTGGCGGGGGCGGGGGTGTCGTGCATGGTCGGGGCCTTTCGATCGGTGTTGGGGTTTTGACGAACGTCGGTGATTTCGGCGTCCTCGTAGGCGGGGAACTCGACGATGGAGTATTCGATCGCCCGGACTTTCGTGAAGGTTCGGTGCGTTCCGTCTTCGCGCTCTTCGTCGGTCCAGACTTCCGGGATGAAGCCGACGGACACCTTCGTGAGAACACCGTCGCGCAGGAGGGTCGCGACTTCGGCGCCTCGGTTGGTCTTGGAGATCCGGGCGCGGATCTTGCGGCCCTCGGTGGCGTCGGATGCGTCGAGGATGAGGCCGAGGGGCTCGCGGTGCCCGTAACGGAGAATTGCGCCCGCGTCGTCGACGCTTCCCGGCTCGAAGTGCTCGAAGTAGCCCGTGCCATATTCGATTTCCCTGTTGAAGGGGACGCCGATTGCTTCGATCTCGTAGCCGGAGGCTTCGCCTCCCTCGGCCTGCCTGACCGTCATATCGAACGATCTGGTGAGCATGGTCATAGCGTGATCCCTTCGATCTTTCGGGCATATTCGGCGTCGTAGAGGCCCATTTCAATGGCGAGTTTGTGAGCCTCGTATCGGGCTTTCGTGTCGGTGCGCAAGAGCGCTTCAACGTTGAAGCGGACGGTCTGGCCACGGGGGACGACCTCGGTCAATGCGTCTTCGATGGCGCGCATGTACGCGGCGAGCGTGAACCGGGTGAACGCGATCCATTCCTGCTCGACGTTCGAATAGGTCTGGGCGTTGCCTTCAACGGCTGCGAGCATGAGGGGCGCGGGGATCCCGAAGATCCGCGCGATCTGCGTCGTGCCGAACTGCTGGGCCTGGACCCACTGCGCGTCTTTGGGCGGAACGATGATCGGCTCGTACTTGGCGCCGTTGGCGAGAGCGCGGACCCGGGTCGGGTTCGCGGCCATGTCGAGGGGGTTCCCGTCGGCGTCGAGGAGGTTCCAGGCGTTGCGCATCGCGGTCAGTTCGGCCTGCGTAACCTTCTGATCGGTCGTGAGGATCCCGGCGGGCTGGCCGGTGCGCGTGAACCAGTTGCTCGCGTAGTCGCGAACGTCGCGGATCCCGGCGAGTTCGGCTCTGGCCGCTTGGATCGGCCCGAGGCCGAGGGCCCGGCCTGGCAGGGGCATGAATGCAATGTGCTCGATGTCCTCGCGCCGATAGGCCGCGCCCCGGTAGCTCACGGTCTTCTCTCCGGTCTTCGGGTCGAGGACGGGGAAGCACTCGGCGGGGTTGAGGACCTGGAGGGACTGGGCGACGCCCTCGAATCGGACGATGCGGATGTAGGCGTTCCCGGTCGTCGCGAGGGAGAGGGTCAGGGCCTCGATGAACTCGCGGCGAGTCTGATTCGGGTTCGGCCTGCGGATGATCCCCGGGATCACCGAATCGTCGAGGCGAACCCCGGCCCGCTCGACAGTCAGGGAGAGTTGACCCATTGAGGTCGTGAGGATGGACAGCGCCCGATAGACGCCCGCGAGGTGGACGGCGCTCACGTCGGTGAGGATCTCGTCGCGGCGCTGGGGGATGAACCCGGCGGCCGAGGGGGCGGCGTCCCGCGTGTGAATGCCGACGAGGGCGGCGAGGCGGGCGAGTGCGTTCATGCCCGCAATGGTCGGAGCCCCCGCGCGGGAGGGGCAAGGTTTCATGCCCGCCCATGCCCGGGCGTGCCCACGGGTGCCCCGTGGTTAGGCGAGGACGAGAGGCGGCGCCTCCTCCTCACGGTGCCGGAACGCGAATAGGGCGACGGACGCGGCGATGAGGCTGGGGACTGGGTTGAGGGACTTCTCCCGGTCGATCACCTCGACGCCGTTGCGGGAGCGCAGCTGCGCGGACGCGACCGCGAGGCGCAGTGCCTGGGATCCGTCGTGGACGAGGGTCGCGTCATCGCGGGCGGCCGTGAGGAGAGTTTGATCGGCGAGGAGCCGATCGGCGTACTTGAGGCGTTGAACGTCGAGGCCGTCGGGCAGGTGGTCGAGGAGGCGGCGCACGGGCCCCCCGTCGTCGGCCGCGAAGTGAGTGAACCCCTGGGCGCGCAGTTGCAGGAGGTAGGGGGCGAGCCATTTCGTGCCCGGCGCCTGGTGGAGCACGTGCACGTTCAGGGTTTCCGTGGCGTCGTACCATCCGGCGACGACGGCCGCGTTTTCGTTCCCGGGGGAGATTTCGAAGCCGACGGACACGGCTTCGGGGGCGGGGATGGTCCGGTCTGTCGCGGCGAGATCGTCCCAGTTTTCGAGGGGCATGAACGCATCTTGCACCTCGGTGAGCCGGTTGCAGTAAGCGCGAAGCCACTGGGAGGGCGGCAGACTCATTTCCGCTTTGAGGGCGTCCACGGTGATCGTGTTCCCAAGAGCCGGATGATACGCGGCCCACGCCTCGGGGTCGTAGGGGTCGAGCCCCTCGGGCAGGGAGTACTCGATATAGGCGAGGCGCGGGTCCTCCCCGGCGCGGCCGGTCTCGACCATCGCGTTCATGAACTCGCTTTGGAGGGTCCCCATTGTCGAGGTGTACCAGCGTTGAGCGGAGTCGCCTAGCGTGATCTGCGCGGGCCGGACGCCGCCCATGATCGCATCCCCGAGTTCTTGACTGTAGAACCAGATTTCATCAAGGTCGACATAGGGGGTCGTCTCGCCGTGCACGGCTTCCTCGTTCGGGGTGAACTGGGCGAGGTCGGCGGCGTTGGCTTTGAGGAGGAGGCCCGCGTCTCCCTTGCCCTTCCGGGTCTTGAAGAGCGGCCCGATCTTCGAGTGTTCGACTGCTGCGACCATGTCAAGCATCCGCTTGGATGCGTGCTTCTGGGTCTGTGCGGTGGAGAACAGGTGCGCGGCGTCGTTGAGGATCATCCGCCATACACAGT
>NZ_JBNOYB010000102.1:0-38109 GCF_050312375.1 Schaalia sp. | reverse complement strand
GGTGTCGGCGCTCGACTGCATCGCATCGGGAAGGGGATGAGCGGCACCGCCCTCGGCGATCACGCAGGACGCGCCGCACGCCGAGGCGGAAAGGTCATGCGCGGGTCCGGGGGCGTTTGATCTCCACCGCCCGATCGATCGCCTCGACCGTGTCCTTCGCATCGCCGAAGAGCATCGAGGTGTTCGGCTTGAAGAACAGCGGATTCTGCACGCCCGCGTAGCCGGTCGCCATCGAGCGCTTGAAGACGACGACCCTCTGGGCCTCCCAGACCTTCAGGACCGGCATGCCCGCGATCGGCGAACCCGGCTCTTCCGCAGCGGGATTCACCGTGTCGTTCGCGCCGATGACGAGGACGGCGTCGACCTCGGAGAAGGAGTCGTTGACCTCGTCCATTTCGAGGACGATGTCGTAGGGGACCTTCGCCTCGGCGAGGAGGACGTTCATGTGCCCGGGCAGGCGGCCCGCGACCGGGTGGATCGCGAAGACCACCTCCACTCCCCGGTCGACGAGGTCCTCGACGAGGGCGGCCACCGGGTACTGCGCCTGCGCGACCGCCATGCCGTAACCGGGCGTGATGACGACCTTCTTCGCTTCGAGGAGGAGGTCGGCCACGGCCTCGGCGTCGAGCTCGTGGATCTCGCCCTCGGGTGAGGCCTGCGCCGCCTGCGTCGTCGATGCGTCCGTGCCGAAACCGCCGAGCAGCACGTTGAGGAAGGAGCGATTCATCGCCTCGCACATGAGGTAGGAGAGGTAGGCGCCGGAGGAGCCGACGATCGCACCCGTGATGATGAGCAGGTCGTTGCTCACGAGGAAGCCCGTGAAGGCCGACGCCCAGCCGGAGTAGGAATTCATGATCGACACGACGACGGGCATGTCGCCGCCGCCGATCGCGATGACGAGGTGGACGCCGAGGGCGAGGCCGATGAGCGTCATGGCGAGCAGGGCGATCCAGGCGGGCGCCGAATGGTCCGAACGCATGACGAAGAAGACGCCGAGGGCGAGGCAGACGAGCAGGGCCGCGAGATTGAGCTGATTGCGCGCGGGGAGCAGGATCGGGCGGCCCGGGATCGTCCCGTTGAGCTTGAGTCCCGCGACGATCGATCCGGTGAAGGTCACCGCGCCGACGAACACGGACACGAAGACCTCGCCGAAGTGGAAGCCGCCGAGGGCTGCGGCCGAGGCCTCGGGGGCGATGTAGGAGTTGTACCCGACGACGACGGCCGCCAGTCCGACGAGTCCGTTGAAGATCGCGATGAGCTGAGGCATCCCGGTCATCGCGACCCTGAGGGCCCGCCAGATCCCGATTACTCCGCCCAGGCCGATCGCCAGGGCGATGAGCAGGCCGGTGACCAGGGCCCCGTGCGCCGGATCGGAGCGCAGGACGAGGAGGATCGCGGCCGCGCAGGCGATCGCCATGCCGACGGCTCCGGCGATGTTGCCGGCGAGGGCGGTCTCGTGCTTCGACAATCCGGAGCAGGCGACGATGAACAGGATCGAGGCGGCGATGTAGGCGAGGGTCACCGGTTGGGCGAGGGCGGGGATCTCGACGGGGAGAGCTTCCGCGGGCGGCATGAGGGTCATTGCGGGCATCTGTCGGCTCACTTCCTGAACATCGCGAGCATGCGGTGGGTGACGGTGAAACCGCCGAAGATATTCACGCAGGCCAGGACGATCGCGATGAAGCTCGCGCCTGCGATCAGCGGATGCGGGTCCCCGATCTGCGAGATCGCGCCGATGAGGATGATCCCTGAGATCGCGTTCGTCACCGACATCAAGGGGGTGTGCAGCGCGGGCGTGACATTCGAGATGACGTAGAAGCCGAGGATCACCGCGAGGATCAGGACGATGTAGTGCCCGGTCGCCGCGGGCGGGGTGGCGAGGACGAGGGCGGCGAAGGCCAGGGCGGCCAGGCCGAGGCCGATTCCCCGGGCGATCGCCGACTTGCGTCGTGCTCGGGCCTTCGCGCGGGCGCGGGCGGCGAGCTCCTCCTCGGACGCTTCGGGAGCCGGGTCCTGCGCGGCCGGGGCCGCGGACACGGCGATGGGCGGCGGCGGCCACATGATCGCCCCCTCGGCGACGACGGTGATCCCGCGGATCACCTCATCGTTCATATCGAGGTCGATCCGCCCGTCCTTTGCGGGCGTGAGCAGTGCGAGCAGGTTCGCGAGGTTGCGCCCGTAGAGCTGGGACGCCTGTGCGGGCAGGCGCTCGGCGAGGTCCGCATAGCCGATGATCGTCACCCCGTTCCCGGTGGTGATCGCCTCGCCGGGGACTGTGAGCGCGCAGTTCCCGCCGTTCGCCGCGGCCATGTCCACGATGACGGACCCGGGCGCCATGGCGGCGACCGCGGCCTCGTCGAGGAGGATCGGCGAGCGGCGTCCGGGGATGTTCGCGGTCGTGATGACGATGTCGGACTTCGCCGCCTCTTCGGCGTAGAGGGCCCTGGCGAGGGCCGCGGCGTCCGCGTCCATCTCCTTCGCGTAGCCGTCGCTCGACCCCTCCTGGAGGCTCGGCACGGGAACGAAGGACGCGCCCATCGATTCGACCTGCTCGCCCACTTCAGGACGCACATCGGAGGCGTACACCCGGGCGCCCATCGAGTTCGCCGTCCCGATCGCGGCGAGTCCCGCGACGCCCGCTCCGATGACGTACACGCGGGCCGGGGGCATCTTGCCCGCGGCCGTGACCTGACCGGTGAAGACCCTCCCGAAGCGGGAGGCCGCTTCGATGACCGCCCGGTAGCCTGCGACATTCGCCTGGGAGGACAGGACGTCCATCGCCTGCGCGCGCGAAATCCGGGGGACCGCATCGATGGCGAGGGCGGTGATGCCGGTCGGGGCGATGCGTTCGGCCAGGCCCGGGTCCCGCATCGGCGCGAGCCTCGATACGAGGATCGCACCGGGATGCATGGAGGCGATGCGCTCCTCGCTCGGCGCATCCACGCACAGCACCATGTCGGCGTTCCACACTTCGGACTCCGGGACGATCGAGGCGCCCTGCTCGGCGTAGGCGTCGTCGGGGAAGGAGGCCCGCGCTCCCGCTCCTTCTTCGATCGCGACCTCGTGGCCAAGCCGGATCAAAAGTGCTGCGGTCTGCGGAGTCGCCGCAACGAGGGCGTGTCCTTCGGGCTCGCGGGGGATGGCGATGCGCATGCGCTTCTCCTTCGCGCGTCGTGGTGTGGATCACGGTTCTGAGTCGGTTCGTCACCCTATGCGCCGGATTCGCATCGGCTTCGGGACCTCGGGCCCCGGGACCTCGGGCCCGAGCGGGCCGCGTCGGCCCGGGCGGGCGCATTCGATCCGCCTCGTCGTGTTGATCCCCGACGCGAGGAGGTTTCGGCGGCTACCGTTGTCGTATGGACTTCTTCGACAATGACTCAAAGCAGCCGGAAGAGGATTTCGACCGGGTCGAGGTCGAACGCGCCCTTCGCGCGCCGATCGAAGACGTGTGGGCGGTGGTCGCCGAACCGGGATGGTGGATGAACGACGGCCCCCTCGACGACCACGAGGTCACCCTGGATGAGGACGGCGTCTACCGGGTCCTCGACCCGGATGCGGGCGAATGGCTCGTGGCCAAGGCCGATGAGGATCCGATGGATCTTGTGGCCTTCCGCTGGTACCCCCTGGCCAGTGATGAGCTTCCCGAGGAGTACGCGACCCGCGTGGAGGTCTCCCTGTCCGACGAGGGCGGGGAGGTCGTCGTCCACGTCGAGGAGTCGGGCCTGTCCTCGGTATCCGATGACGAGGACGTCGCCCGGCAGGCGTGGGAGGACGAGGCCGGGATGTGGGAGGACGTCCTCGGAGCCCTCGAGCGCTTCTTCGAGGCGAAGGCCGCTCGCTGAACCAGGGGCCTCTCGGGGCGGTCCCAGAGGCGTCCCGCCGGATGCTCAGCCCTCGTCGTCGTGATGGCGGGCCGCGCGGGATTCCCGCCTGAGTCGATTGTGCTCGGCGACCTCCTCGGGCGAGAACGGGCCCAGGGTCGCGCCCTTCGCGCCGTCGGCGCGCACCCATGCGACGCTCAGAGAATCCTTCGCGCCGAAGCGGGCGAGGTGAACGCCGACGACGGCCTCGATCCGTTCCAGTTCCTCATCCGAGGGGGCGCGCAGTTCGAGGATGAGGGCGTCCTCCTCGCAGGAGAGGGCGCAAGTGCCGGACTCGATGCCGTCCCGGGTGAAACGCAGTTCGCCCAGGCAGGATCCTTCGTCCCAGACCGCGGGGATCCTCCGGCCCATGTGCGAGGCGAGCTGCTTGCCGTAGCGCGCCGGCTTGTCGGTCGAGACCCTCGCCGTCGAGGTGCGGACGTCCGAATCATTCATAAGGGTATCCTCAATCAATTTCGGTGATCCTGCATATCAGGCTTCTCACTATCCGCTCCGCCATGCGCTTCCGCATCCTCATCGCCTGAACTGGCGGGCCCGATGCGCGGCGGCTGGAGTAGCGTTGCCTACTGCCCCGCGCAACCGAGAATGAACGCCGCCGCACTCTTGAGCCGACGGCGATTGGAGCCCGATGCCCGACCAGGAAACCCTCGACCCGACCCCCGAACGCTCCCTGAAGCGCAATCTGACGAACCGCCACGTCCAGCTCATCGCCATAGGCGGGGCGATCGGCACGGGCCTGTTCATGGGATCCGGCAAGACGATCGCGACCTCGGGCCCTTCGGTCCTCCTCGTCTACGTCATCATCGGCGCCGTCCTCTTCCTCTTCATGAGGACGATGGGCGAACTCCTCCTCTCCGACGAGCGCTACACGACTTTCGCCGACATCGCCCGCGACCTCATCGGGCCCTGGGCCGGATTCGTCACCGGATGGACCTACTGGATGTGCTGGGTGGTCACCGGAGTCGCCGACATGGTCGCCATCACCGGCTACGTGCGCTTCTGGTGGCCGAACACCCCCGCGTGGATCCCGATCCTCGCGATGACGCTCCTCCTCTTCTCCCTCAACGCGATGACCGTCAAGGCCTTCGGGGAGACCGAGTTCTGGTTCGCCCTCGTCAAGATCATCGCGATCCTCGCCCTCGTCGCCGTCGGAATCGCGATGGTCGCCCTCGGCACCGTCGACGACCAGGGCTCCGCGGCGGCAGTCGCCAACCTGTGGAGCCACGGAGGCTTCTTCCCGACCGGATTCACAGGATTCCTCGGCGGATTCCAGATCGCCCTCTTCGCCTTCGTCGGCATCGAACTCGTCGGCACGACCGTCGCCGAGACCGCGGACCCCGAGAAGACCCTCCCCAAGGCGATCAACTCGATCCCCGTGCGCATCATGCTCTTCTACGTCGCAGCCCTCGCCGCCATCATGATGGTGACCCCCTGGGACCAGGTCGATCCCGAGCGCTCGCCCTTCGTCACCATGTTCTCCATGACCGGCCTCGGCGCCGCGGCGACCATCGTGAACCTCGTCGTCCTCACCTCGGCCGCCTCTTCGGCGAACTCGGGGATCTACTCGACCTCGCGCATGCTCTTCGGCCTCGCCAACCGCGGGGACGCGCCGAAGGTCTTCTCCCGCCTGTCCAAGCGGCACGTGCCCCGCAACGCGCTGTTCCTCTCCTGCGTACTCCTGCTGTCCGCGATCATCCTCATGGCCTCCGGCGATTCGATCTCCGCGGCGTTCACCCTCGTCACCTCCATGTCGGCGACCCTCTTCATGGGCGTATGGGTCGTCATCGTCGTCTCCTACCTCCTCTTCTTGAAACGCCGCCCCGAACTCCACGAAGCCTCCACCTTCACAGCGCCCGGCGGCGCGCTCGCGGCGTGGACCGTCCTCGTCTTCATGGCGGCGATGCTCGTCGTCCTCGCCCTGTTCCCGGATACGAGGGCGGGCCTGCTCACCTCCCTCATCTGGATCGTCTTCATCGTCGCGGCCGCCCTCGTCCATCGTCATCGGATGCTCGCCAGGGCCGAGGCCGATCCCCGTTTCGCCAAGGGGGCCCGGGAGCGCTAGTCTGTGGTCGATGCCACGGGAACCCGGAACGACCGGGTTGAGAGGAGGACTCGAAGTCCTCGACCGTCGAACCTGAACCGGCTCATACCGGCGTAGGGAGGCTGCCTGCTCGTCGGCATTCGCACGTGACCGATAGAGAGGTGAATCCCCTTCATGACCACTGCAACCGCAACCCGTCCGCGCCTCGGCTGGCGCGTCGTCGACATGGTGACCGCCGCGATCCTCGGCGTCGCCTGCGGCCTCGTCTTCCTCGTGTGGAACCAGATCGGCGGACTCGGATACTCGCTCTTCGAAGCGGTGACGCCGGGCATCGGTGGACTCGTCACGGGCATCTGGCTCATCGGCGGCACCATCGGCGGCCTCATCATCCGCAAGCCCGGCGCCGCCCTCTTCGTCGAGGTCCTCGCCGCTTCCGTGTCGGCCGCCCTCGGCTCCCAGTGGGGAATCCCGACCATCTACTCCGGCATCGCGCAGGGACTCGGCGTCGAGATCGTCCTCGCCCTCTTCCTCTACCGCCGTTTCGACCTCCTCGTCGCCTCCCTGTCGGGGGCGGGCGCGGGCCTCGGCGCCTGGATCCTCGAACTCTTCACCTCCGGGAACCTCGAGAAGGGCGCGGTCTTCAACGTCACCTACCTCGTCTGCCTCATGATCTCCGGCGCCGTCCTCGCGGGCATGCTCGCCCACGCCCTCGTCAAGGGGCTCGCGAAGGCGGGCGCCCTCGACCGCTTCGCCGCGGGCCGCGAGGTCCGCGAAAGGGTCTGAGGATCCCGATGGCCGAGCCGACAGCTCCGTCCCTCCTCCACGGCGCGCCCCCCGAGCCGCGCCTCGGGCCCGCCTCCGTGTCGCTGCACTCGTGGGGGTGGCGGCACGGGGGCCGCAAGGCCTGGGCCCTGGCCGACGTGGACCTCGAGATCGCGCCCGGTGAGCGGGTCCTCGTCCTCGGCCCCTCCGGCTCGGGCAAGTCGACCCTCATGGCCGGGCTCGCCGGGCTCCTCGGGGACGAGGACGAGGGCGAACGGGCCGGTTCCCTGCTGATCGACGGGCGGGCGCCGGAGGAACAGCGCGGTCGGATCGGCCTCGTCATGCAGGATCCGGAGGCGCAGGTCGTCCTTGCCCGCGTCGGCGACGACGTTGCCTTCGGCATGGAGAACCTCGCCGTTCCGCGCGAGGGGATCTGGCCGCGTGTCGACTCCGCACTGTCCCGCGTCGGTCTGGATGTGGCTCTTTCGCATTCGACCTCGCACCTTTCGGGCGGGCAGAAGCAGAGGCTCGCCCTCGCCTCCGTGCTCGCGATGGAGCCGGGGCTCCTCCTGCTGGATGAGCCGACGGCGAACCTCGATCCGAAGGGCGTCGCGGGCGTGCGCGGCGCGGTCGGCAGGGTCCTGGAGGCCTCGGGGGCCACGCTCGTCGTCATCGAGCACCGGGTCGACGTGTGGGCCGGCCTCGTCGACCGGATCATCGTGATCCTCGACGGCCGTGTCGCAGCGGACGGACCGGCCGCTGAGATCCTCGAGTCCCGGGGAGCCGAGCTGCGCGAGCGCGGCATCTGGCTCCCGGGGGACCGGGTGGCGGCCGAAGCTCTCGCGGGCGTTCGCGCCTCCGAAGGTGAATCGCCTTCCTGGCCTCCTGAGGCGGACGCCCTCCCCGCACACGAGCCCTCAAGCGCACCGATCCTCATCGCCCGGGACCTGTCGATCGGCTACGGCGCGGAGCACCCGGTGCGGACCGGCATCGACCTCGACATCCCCCGCGGCGTCTCGACGTGCATCCTCGGGGCGAACGGGGCGGGCAAGACGACGCTCGCCCTCACCCTCGCCGGACTCCTCCCGGCCCTCGGCGGCACGATCGCGGCATCGCCGACCGCGAGCATTCCCGGCGGATCGAGCGACCCGCACGACTGGAAGTCCGCCGAGCTGCTCGGACGCATCTCCATGGTCTTCCAGGAGCCCGAGTACCAGTTCGTCGCCCGCAGCGTCCGCGCCGAGCTCGAGATCGGTCCGAGGCAGTCGGGGATCGAGGGCGAGGCCCTCGACGCCCTCGTCGACGAGCACCTCGCGGCCCTCGGACTGGAAAGCCTCGCCGGGGCCAACCCCATGACCCTGTCGGGAGGGGAGAAGCGCAGGCTCTCCGTCGCCACCGCACTCATCTCGGCACCCGAACTCCTCATCCTCGACGAACCGACCTTCGGTCAGGACAGGCGCACCTGGATCGAGCTCGTGCGCCTGCTCCGAAGCGCCTGTGAGCGCGGCACGACGCTCGTCTCGATCACCCACGACCCGGCATTCGTCGAGGCCATGGGGGACCGGGTGATCGACTTCGACGCGCTCGGCGAACCGGTGCGCCGCTTAGATCCGGAGGCGTCACCTGCTCGGCCCCCGATGCCGGAGCGGTCCGACACGGCCGCGCATTCCGAGAAGGGAACGGGCTCCGAAAAGGGACCGGGCGCCTCTTCAGCACCGATCCTCGGCGCGGCCCGAGGAATGAGCCCGATCAGGCGCTCGATCCTCGACGCGGTCAACCCGGTCACCCAGGTCCTCGCCCTGATCCTCATGACGACGCCTCTGCTGGCCTCGATCGACGTCGTGTCCGCGGGGACCGCCCTCGTCCTCGAACTCGCCTTCGTCGCCGCCTCGCGCATGAACCCGAAGACGCTCGCCCTGCGGATGGCGCCGATCCTCGTGGCCGCGCCCCTCGCCTCCCTCTCCATGCTCCTCTACGCCAAAGCCGAGGACTCGAGGATCTTCTGGTCCTTCGGGCCCGCGATCATCTCGGAACGCTCGGAGATGCTCGCAGCCGGCATCCTCCTGCGCGTCCTCGCGCTCGGAATGCCCGCGATCCTCCTTCTATCGCGGATCGACCCGACCGACATGGCCGACGGCTTCGCCCAGGTCCTCCATCTGCCCGCCCGCCCCGTCCTCGCGAGCCTCGCGGCCGCGCGGATGAGCGGCCTCATGGTGGCCGATTGGAAGGCGCTCGAGCAGGCGCGAAGGACCCGGGGGATCGGCGATGCGCGGAGGATCGTGTCCGCGGCGCGCGGCTCCTTCGCACTCCTCGTCTTCGCCCTGCGGCGCTCGGCGAAGCTCTCCCTCACGATGGAGGCGCGGGGCTTCGGGGCGCCCTGGCCGAGGACCTGGGCGCGCGAATCCCGACTGGGCGTCGCCGACTTCGCGATGCTCCTCGCCTCGACCGCCGTTCCCGCCATCGCCCTCGGCGTCGCGATCCGGACCGGGCATTTCGAGGGGCTCGTGTGAGCGGGCCGGATTCCCGCTGGGCGCCCGGAGCCGGCCTCGAGGCCTCCTGGGCTCCGGGGGAGGCGATCCCCGAGCCGCTCCTCGCCCTCATGCTCGACGCGCTTTCAGCCCCGGTGTCCGCGACGCCGCTCGTCCTCATCGATGGACTGTCCGGATCTGGCAAGTCGAGCTTGGCGGCCGGGCTCGCCGAGTCGCTTCAGGAACGGATCGGGGGAGGGTGGCGAGTCCTCGGCCCGGACCTCTGGTTCCCCGGATGGGACGGGCTGCGCGCCGCTCAGCCGATGACGGCCCGGCTCCTTCGGGCCCTGCGCGCGGGGCGTTCGGGCGCGTACCGGCCCTGGGACTGGGGGCTTTCGCGGGAGCTCCCCCCGGTCGAGGTCGCCCCCGGGACGCCGACCATCCTCGAGGGCTGCGGGGTGATCACCCCTGAAACGCGCCCCCTCGCGGATCTTGCGATCTGGGTCGAGGCCGTCGGAGGCGGCGCGCTGCGGCGCGCGCGTGCGCTCGAACGGGACGGCGAGAGCTACCGCCCCTGGTGGGACCGCTGGGAGGCGCAGGACCTCGCGCGGCTCGCCGACGACCGTCCGCGCGAGCTCGCCGACGCGATCGTCCTCACCTGAGGGCGTCGTGCGCCTCGTGATCGCTCGGGCGCCCTCCGATAGGATCGGCGGGTGCCTGAGGAGCGTCCGGACAACCCCTTCGACATCGCGGCGCCGAAGTACGCCGCGGTGCGCCCCGCATACCCGGCGGCCGCCCTCGACGCGCTCCTCGCGAGGACCGAAGGACGCGCCTGCCCGCCCATGCGCGCCGCCGACATCGGCGCGGGCACGGGCAAGATGAGCCTCCTCCTCGCCGAGCGCGGATTCGACGTCGAAGCGGTCGAGCCCTCGGCCCCGATGCGCGCGCAAATGCGCGGGGCGATCGACGGTGCGCCCGCGCGGATCCGGATCCACGAGGCGAGCGCCGAGGCGACCGGCCTTTCCAGTCAGTCCCTCGACCTCGTCGTCTACGCGCAGTCCTGGCACTGGGTCGACGCCGAGGCCGCCGGTGCGGAAGCCGCCCGCATCCTCCGTCCCGGAGGCATCCTCGCGGCCGTGTGGAACCAGATGGACGTATCCATCCCCTGGGTCCACCGGTTGACTCGGATCATGCGCTCGGGGGACGTCCACCGGCCCGAGAACCCGCCGGCCTTCGGAGAAGCCTTCGAAACGCCCCGCCTCGCCCTCGTCCCCTGGACGGATCGCATGACGCCCGAGGGCCTTCTCGAGCTGGGCACCACCCGATCCTCCTACCTGCGCCAGGACCGCGCGGGACGTGAGCGCATGCAGGCCAACCTGCGCTGGTACCTCTACGAGCACCTCGGGCACGCGCCGGGCGAGCCTGTCGAGATCCTCTACACGACGCTCGTGTGGACGGCGAGCCTCCTGAGAGGCGCGCGGGGCGCTGCGGCCTCGTGACTCAGCGCACCGGACGAAGCCCTTGGGAAGCCGGTCAGCGCTCCCAGGGGTAGACGATGCCCGTTGCGGCTCGCACCTCGTCGAGGAGTTCCATCACCCGCAGAGTGTCCGCCCAGGGCATCGTTTCAGACTCGAGCCGACCGGCCGCAAGGCAGCGCGCCACCTCAGCGGCCTGGTACTGGAAGCCGCCGGGAACCGTGCCGTCCCATTCGACGAGCTCGCCGTTGACCGGCTTGCCCTCGCCGAAGGTGCGCAGGCGCAGCGACGTCGGCCGGTAGAACTGGTCGGCCATTTCGATCGCGCCGTGTTCGAAGACGACCTCGCCGTAGGTCGCCGAGCGGCCGTTGAAATTCGAGCTCGCAGTCGCAACGGCGCTGTCCGTCGTGAGCAGCGCCGCCGACTGCACGTCGACGCCGTGCTCCGTGAGCTTCGCGGTCGCACCGACCAGGCGCGCTTCGGGCAGGATCTGCTGGACGAAGGACATCGAGTAGACGCCGAGATCCATGAGGGCGCCGCCGCCGAGCTCGGGGTCCCACATGCGGCGGACGTGCTCGAGCTTTTGGCCGTGGTCGGCGTGGACGGTCGCCACCGCGCCGAGACGGCCGTTCGCGACGATCTGCGACAGGACCTTCTGGTGGGGCAGATGGCGCGTCCACATGGCCTCCATGCAGAAGAGGTTCTTGCGCGCGGCCAGGTCGAGGACGGCCTTCGCGCTCGCGGCGTCCATCGTGAAGCACTTCTCGACGAGGATCGGTTTTCCGGCTTCGAGGGCGAGGGTCGCTAACTCGGCGTGAGCGGGGTGGATCGCCGCGATGTAGACGGCGTCGATGTCGTCGTCGGCGAGGAGTTCCTCGTAGGAGTCGTAGGCGCGTTCGACTCCGAAGTCGGCGGCGAAGGCCCTCGCGCGTTCGGGGTCGCGTGCGGCCACGCCCGCCATCGTGCCCGAGGAGTAGGCGGCGACGTCCTCGGCGAAGACGGAGCCGATCCAGCCGGCGCCGAGGATGCCCCAGCGGATCGGGGGAGCATCCATCGGATCGAGGAGTTCAACCCCTTCGGCGAGGGCGGCGAGGGGTTCGGGAAGCGGCGCGAGTGCGGCATGGGGGTTCGACTGCGTTGTCATGGGCTGATTGTTTCACACCAAGACGAAGGCGGCTGAGAAGGGCCCCGCGCGCAGGCTTGGCCCCGCTTTCTCCCCGAAGCTGCTTTCAAGAAGGCTTCTCTCTCCCCCCGAAAGTGCCCAAGAAGCCCTCCGAACGTCCACGGACCCCTTCTTGGGCACCTTCGGGGGAGGGAGGGGGAGAGAACCCCCAGCGGAAGGCCCGCCCTCACAGCAGGTCCTTGCGCTCCATCCACTTCATCGCCAGCCAGCCGAAGGGGATGCGCCCGTAGAAGGTGACGAGCCTGTAGAGCACTGCGGTGGGCAGGCCGATCGACAGGGGGATCCCCGTGACCTGAAGGCCCGCGGTCAGCGCCGCCTCGACCGGCCCGATACCGCCCGGGGACGGGATCACTGAACCGAGCGAGTTCGACGCGAGGTACGTCAGAGCCAGGGAGAGGAAGTCGAGGGAGCCGCCCATCGCGACCAGCCCCGCCCAGAACGCGCCGATGAAACCGATGTTCATGAGGAGGTTCCCCGCGAGGATCGCAGCGATCCGATGCGGTCGGCCGACGATCCAGATGAGGCGGGGGAAGACCTGGGTCCAGGTCGGCTCGACCTTCGACCACAGCCACCTGCGGAAGCGCGGGACCGACAGGGCGATCCCGATGCCCGCGATCACGAGCGCAGCGACGGCGAGGATCGTGCCGTAGGGGAGCTGGACGGACAGCGAGTTGCCCGACAGGACCATGACGAGCAGCAGGAGCGACAGCATGATGAAGAGCTGGAGGAGCTGCTGGAGCGTCACGGTCGTCGCCGCGACGACCGTGTTCACCTTCTTCTTCTTGAGGAGGCGCAGATTCACGACGGCCGGTCCGACGCCCGCGGGGGCGACGATCGTCGCGAGCGAAGCGGCGACCTGCGCGACGACGGCGTCCGAGAAGCGCAGGCGCACGGGGCTGAGGGCCATGAGCGGGATCGCCCCGCCCACCCAGGTGAGGCAGGCCAGCCCGAAGGCGGCCGCCATCCACCACGGGTTCGCTTCGGTGATGGCCGCGGTGATGTCCTCGAAATTCAGCGATCCGAGGACGACGACAAGGGCGACGAAGAGGACCGCGACCATGATGACGGTCCGCGGTTCGAATCGCCTGACGTTCGTGAGCTCGACGGCCTCGCCCTCGTCAGTGCCCAGGACGCCGGTGCGAAGACGCTCGACGAGGGCGGATCGCTTCAGGCTCTGATTGAGGGAGGAGGGCAGGACGGCGCCCTGGATGACGGGCACCGCCGACTCGAGGGTCCGGGCGTCGACGACCCTGCGCGCGGATTCGAGGGCGCGCTCCTCGCCCGCGCACAAGGCCTGATGGACGAGCATCTGCGCGATGTCGATCCTCCGGTTGAGCTCGGTTCCCGCCACCTCGCCGCGCTCCCAATCGAGGATCCACAGGTCGCCGTCCTCGTCGACCACCAGCGAATCGAAGCCGAGGTCGCGGTGGCTGATCCCGCGCGAGTGGGCGGCCAGGAGCTGGCGCCATGCGTCGTCGAGCATCTCATCGGTGAGGGCGCTCCCGGGCAGCTCGTGCAGCGGCGTCGTCGGGGGGAGCGCTTCTGAGACGGACACGAGGGAGTCGCCCGCCTGGGCGATCCCGATGAGCTCGGGCGTGCGGACGCCCGCGCGCCTCGCTGAGATGGCGACGAGGGCGGAGCGCTCCGCGGTCGCCTTCAACGAGGGGGAGATCCAGCGGCTGAGCCCGCGCAGGCGGATGTTGTTCCACACGTCGACGATGGTCCCGAGGATCTCGCGGCCGGGGTCGAGGACGACGACCTCGACGATGCGCCCATCGTCGAGGAGCGCCTGGTAGTGGCGGTTGCGGTCCTGGTCCGGGCGCCGCGTCACCGTGTAGTCGGCGGACGCCGTCGCGCGGTCGACGATCCTCAGGCGCGAGCGCTGGTCCTCGACGACCGTCCGGGTGGTCAAGGGCTCTTCGCTCGTGTCCAGGTCGGTGCGGACGATCTGCACGGGGATGGTCCCGATGTCGAGCAGGGCGCCGACGATGTCGGCCCCGGAGGCCCGGCGATCCTCGAAGCCGAAGAGCCAGCGCGCCGAGCAGCCGACGGCCCTGCCGATGAACACGGAGATGAAGGCGCCGGGAAGGGTCATCGAGGAACGCAGGACCCCGAGGAAGACGATGACCCACATCCCGGCCCACGACCAGCGGACGGTCCTCATGTTCTGCGCTTCACCGGCCGCCGTGAACAGGGCGCACAGCGTGATGACGACGATGTTGATGGCGATCGCCGTGGAGGTCGTGTTGCCCTGGACGGCGACGGCCTTGGCGACGCGCAGGGGCGCGGTGACCTTCTCGGGGAGCAGGGAGACGCTCCACAGGACCCCGGTTCCGATGAGCGCGGCGAGGATCGCGGTCCCGACGGACTGGAGGATCGCCGTGAGGCGGCGCCTCAGGGCGAGGGCGAGAACGATCGCGATCGGGGCGAAGAGGACGACCGTGCCTTCGACGAGTGTGATGGGGAGGAGGAGCACTTCGCGGATGAGGCGGAAGCGGAGGACGTCTTCGGTGACGCCCTGAGTCGTCGAGTTCGCGAAGACGCCGACCGCCCAGATCGCTCCGATCGCCAGGAGCGAGACGATGAGGTCGAAGAGGTCCGCCCGGCGCCGTTGACGGGGCTCGACGCGGTCGGAGAAGCGCACCTCGCCGGGGAGGCGGCGCGGCCGAGAGGAGGGGGCCGGAGCGGAGCCGCCGGGGTCCGCGGGGGTTTCCCCGGCGTCCGGAGGCGGGGAGGATACGGGTGAATCGAGGTCCGCTTCGGCGGACGCGACAGGATTCACTTCGCCCTCCATGCTTGAGATCCTACCGGCGCCTTCACGGCGGGTAGTGTGGGGGCCGAACGTGTACGCATATCAAGGAGACCGATTGTTCCTCCAGACCCTCGCCCCGATGGCCTCCGACGCATCTTGGCTTCAGACCTTCATCGGATGGTTCCACGATCCGGAGAGCCTGCTCCTCGCGATGGGCCCGTGGGTGCTGTGGGGCACTCTCGCGATCGTCTTCATCGAGTCGGGGGTGCTCTTCCCCGTCCTTCCCGGCGACTCGCTCCTCTTCACCGCGGGTCTCCTGCACGATCGCCTCGGACTCCACCTTCCGACGCTCATCGCCCTGGTCTTCGTGGCCGCCTTCATCGGCGCGCAGATCGGATACTGGCTCGGCGCCCGCTTCGGTCGGAGGCTCTTCTCCGATGACGCGCGATTCCTCAAGACCGAGCACCTGGTCAAGGCCGAGCGCTACTTCGCCGAGTACGGGGGCCGTTCGCTGGTGATCGGCCGTTTCATCCCCTTCGTGCGGACCTTCATCCCGCTCGCCGCGGGCATCGCGAAGTACCCGTACCCGAAGTTCCTCGCCTTCAACTCCCTCGGGGCCCTGCTCTGGGGCGCGGGCGTCACCTACCTGGGGTCCGCCCTCGGCGGCGTCCCCTTCGTGCACGACAACCTCTCGGCGATCATCCTCGCGATCGTCGGCGTCTCCCTGATCCCGATGCTCGTCGAGGTCATCAATCATCGTCGGGCGGCGAAGAGGGCCGCCCTCGTCGCGGTCGAACTCCCCGCCGCCGACGAGGCCGCCGTCCCCGAGGGCGAGCCCTCGCAGCAGGAGTAAGCGGACGATGCTCGGCCAGTGGTGGACGCTGATCCCGACGATCAGCGGGATGCTCGTCCTGACGACGCTTCCCGCATTCTTCTGGACGAGGGCGCACCTGCGTTCCTCAGTCGTCGCCCTGGCCGCCTCTCCCGCGATCGTCTTCGGGGTCCTCTCCCTGCTCTCCCTCGCCTTCGACGCCTTCGCCATCGCGTGGGAGCGCGCGAAGGTCTTCCCGGTCCTCGGGCTCCTCACCCTGGTGGGCGCGGTCGTCTGGCTGCTCGCCGCCGCGAAGAGGGCGGCCGGGGGTTCGCTGCCCGCAGGCGGCTTCGTCGACGCGATCGGGCCGAGGCGCCCGCTCGGCGAGGAGCAGGCGAGGGTGCGCGCCTCCACCTGGGGGATGATCGCCCTCGGGTCCCTGCTCGCCGCGATGCCGATGCTCCTGCGCGCCGACCCGCGTCTTCCCGCGCAGCAGTGGGATTCGACCTTCCACCTCAACGGGGTGTGGTCGATCCTCCACTCGCACTCGGCGAGCCCCTTCGGGGGGCTCGCCGAGCTCTACGGCGGCCGCGAGGTCTTCTATCCGACGACCTGGCACGCCCTCGTCGCCCTGTTCTCCGCACCCACTCGGGTCGTCCTCGCTGCGAACGCCTCCTCGATCGTCCTCATGGTCATCTGGGTCCTCGGGGCGACGGCCCTGACGAGCGTCCTGGTGCCTTCGAGGGCCGCGATCCTCGCCTCGCCGATCCTCGCCGGGCTGCTGCTCGACATGCCGGCCGACAACCTCACGATGTACAACCAGTGGCCCAATGCGAGCGGACTCGCAGTGGTGCCGGGAGTCGTCGCGCTCGCGATCCTCGTCGGGAGGAGGTTCGCCGCGGATCTCGACGCCGGTCCGCGAGCGCTCCTCCGTCACATGCCCCTGCTCGCAGCCCTCCTGCTCGCGATGCTCGGCGCGACCTCGGCGCATCCGAGTTCCGCCTTCGTCCTCGCCGCCCTGCTGCTGCCCGCGTTGCTGGCGGCATCGTGGAGGATCGTCGCATCGGCGATCAGCGCGGGCGCTCGGGCTCGCGCGCTCGCGGTCGGCGTCTTCGCCGTCGCCGCCGCCGTCCTGCCCTTCCTGGCTCTGACCGCCGACAAGATCCGTTCGATGGGCGATTACCCGAGGTCGGGGATCTCCTGGGGCTACGCCTTCTCCCACATGTTCACGCCGGCGCCGCCCTTCACGCCGACGACCGCGATGAGCATTCACATCATCGTCCAGGCGCTCCTCCTCCTGGCGGGCGTGATCGCCCTCGTCTTCTCGCGCAGGACGGCCGATCCGCCGCCGATGTGGCCGTTCGTCTCCTACCTCGTGTTCTGCCTCCTCACCTTCCTCGCCTATGCGCCGATCGGCGAGGTGCGGAACTTCCTCCTGGCGCCCTGGTACCTCGATGCGCGCAGGATCATGGGCGCGCACGGCCTGGCGATGGTGCCCCTCATGGCGCTCGGTTTTCACACCATCGGAGGGGTCCTCGCCGAGCGCTTCGACTCCGTCCGATCGCGCGGCACCCACGTTCAGGAGGATTCGAGGCCCGGGGGGCCCGCGCGATGGAGGGTCGATGCGGCTCTCGGCTTGGTCCTCCTGCTCGTGACGGGGCTCGGCGCTTACGATGCGCGGGCCGTGGCGAGCGACTACGTGTACGACCCCGACAACCTGGGCAAGCCGGGTATGGCCAGCAGGGGTGAACTGGCGATGATCCGCCGCATGCGGCTGCTCATCCCCGCGGATGCCGTGGTGCTGGGCGATCCGATCGCCGGCGCCGCCTACACCGAGGTCATCGGCCAGCACGAAGCGGTGTTCCCTCAGCTCACGCGGGTGAGCGCCAAGGACTCGCCGGAGAGCGTGCTCGCCGAGCGCTTCAACCGGATCGGCGTCGATCCGAGCGTGTGCGAGGCGGTCCGCGCCCTCGGGGTCACGCACTATTACGAGGATGAGGACGGCTGGTACTACGACTTCCGTCGTTCCTCGCGCTACCCCGGCTTGTACGAGGTCGACACCTCCGTGGGATTCGAACTCGTCGACGAGGGTGGAACCGCGAAGCTGTGGAGGATCACGGCCTGCGGCCTCGGGGGCTGATCCGTCCGCCCGAGTCCGCCTCCTCGTCGAGGGCGCGTTCGAGTGCTGCGGGCGCGCTCCGTGTCCCACTGCTTGCTTCACGGGGGTTCGCATCCGTTTTTCCGATGAAAACAGCCGTGAAGCAAGCAGTGGGAGCCCAGTCCTGGCGCGGACGCGGATGCCGCCGGAGCGTCGCGCCGGATAGCCTTGCGCTATGCGCAACCCCCGATCGTCCGAGAACCCGTTGAGCGCCGCCGTGACGAACATGCCCGGTCCCGCGCCCGCGGGTGAGAGGATGCGGATCGCCTTCCTCGGGCCCTTCGGCACCTTCACCGAGCAAGCCGTCCACCAGGTCGCGCCCGCGGGGGCCGAGCTGCTCCCCATGTCCTCGGCGCCGCACGCGCTCGCCGCCGTGCGCCGGGGCGAGGCGGATCGCGCGGTCGTCCCGATCGAGAACTCGATCGAGGGGGGCGTGAATGCGACGCTCGATGCGCTCTCCCACGGGGAGTCGCTGGTGATCGTGGCGGAGATGGTCGTCTCCGTCGTGTTCCAACTGGTCGTCCGACCGGGCACCCGGGCCGAGGACGTCCGCAGGATCGGCACGCATCCGCACGCCTGGGCGCAGTGCCGCAACTGGGTGGAGGCGACCTTCCCCGGTGCGATCCACGTGCCGACGACCTCGACCGCAGCAGGGGCCGAGCTCCTCGCGAGCGGTGATGCGAACTTCGATGCGGGCCTGTGCTCGGCCGTGTCGGTGACGACCTACGGGCTCGACGCGCTTCATCGCGATGTCGCGGACAATCCCGGTGCGGTCACGCGTTTCGTCCTCGTCGCCAAGCCGGGCGCGCTCCCCGCGCCGACGGGCGCGGACAAGACGACGATCCAGGTGGCCCTGCCGGTGAACAAGTCCGGTGCGCTGCTCACGCTTCTCGAGCAGTTCGCCGTGCGCGGCGTCGACCTGTCCAGGATCGAGTCGCGTCCCAGCGGCGACGGCCTGGGCGACTACACCTTCAGCATCGACATCGTCGGGCACATCGCCGAGGAGCGCGTCCAGGCGGCCCTGGTGGGACTCCACAGGTATTCGCCGGAGGTACGATTCATGGGTTCCTACCCGCGGGTGGACGGCGTCCGATCCGAGGTCCTGCGCGGAACGAGGGATGAGGATTTCCGGGTCGGACGCGCCTGGGTGTCCTCGATCCTCCACGGCGGTGACGGTTCCGAAGTCACGGCGGAGAACGCGCCGAATTGGCCCCTGCTCGGCTGAGCCCCGATCTGCGTCAGGCGCTCGCCGGACGCTCATTGGGCGCACGGCGGGCGCCTGCCCGGTCGGCGGGTGCGACCGGCCGGTCGGCGCATCTACTCGGCGGGGGGAACCGCGATGTCGAGGGCGCCGCGGTCGAGGCGCACGTGAACCGCTCGCGCAGTGCCGACCGCGTCGCCGTCCACTTGGACGACCTGCGGCGACTGAGCCAGGACGGACGCCCCTTTCGCCTGACGGAAGCGGACGCTGCCCGTCGACGCGGGGGGATTGAAGGTTCTGGCGCCCGTGCCCTGGGCGAGGATCTTCCATGACAGGTCCGCCCATCCGAGAAGACCGGACTGGGTCGACACGGCCATCACGTCGAGCAGACCGTCATCGAGCCGTGCCGCCGGCGCCAGGGTGATGAGCGGGAGCAGGCCGCAGTTCGCGAACATGAGCGTGCGCGATTCGATCCAGGCGAGCTCCTGGTCGGGCTCGTCGTCGACGCGGACTCCTTCGAGGGTTGCGGATCCGGCGATCGTCGGACTCCCCTCGTCCGGCGAGGGGGCGTCCCCGACGGGGTCGTCGGCCGGAAGCGGATCGCGCAGGAGGAGGCGCAGCTTCGTCCCCTCGCGGGCGATCGCGCCGAGGGCGGCGACGACGTAGGCGAACCATCCGATCCGCTTCTTCAAATCGGAGTCCGTCGAAGCCATCGTTTCGCCGTCGAAGCCGAGTCCCGCGATGACGACGAAGGAGTACTCGTCGGTCGCCGGAAGGGATGCGGGTTCTTCCAGGTCCGCGCCGAGGGCGGCGGCGGCCGTGCGAGCGGCCCGCACGAGCGCGCCCTCCGCCGGAATCGATGAGGGCTCGTCGACGGCGTCGAGGCGGAGCCAGCCGCAGTCGACGAGCCGGTGCTCGGGGCCGAGGGCGATGCGAACGGCCTGTTCCGGGTCGTCGATCGGGATCGAGAGGTTGCGGGCCAGGACATTGCCGGTCCCCGCGGGGATGATGCCCATGCGGATCCCGGTGCCCGCGAGGCCTGCGGCGACGGCGCGGACCGTGCCGTCGCCGCCCGAGGCGATGACGAGGCTCGCGCCCTTGGCGATCGCCTCGATCGCCTGGCCGGTGCCGGGGTCCTCCGGGGTCGTGGTGATCCAGTGGACGTGCGGGACGCCGAGTTCGGCCGCCGTCGCGTTCACCGCGGCCTTGAAGGCGGCGAGGTCCTCGTGCTTCGAGGGGTTGACGATCACCCAGGGGCGCGGTCGACCCCGTTCGGGGTCGTTCGCGAGGGCGGGGTCGAGCATCGCCTTCCGGGTCGTCGCGATGCGTTGATCGCGGGCGAGGAGGAAGCGGGAGAGGAATCGCACTCCGATGCAGGCGAGGCACACGATTCCGAGCAAGATCCATGCCGTGACGCTCATGGCCTCAGCCTATCGGCGCCCGCCCGCTTGCGCGCGCAGGCGACGGGAGCGGGCCCCTGAGGTGTTGAAGGCGTGAGCCGGCCCGCCCGGAGGGGGCGGCGCGCGGCGCGCAGGAGGCGTGCACGCGCCGAGGGCGGGCGGTCCGCCTTGCCTCAGGAGGAAACAGCCTCCGATCTGAGCGGCACGCGTCCCGTGCGGGCGTCCCGCCCGCGAGGCGGCTCGCCGCGTCCGCGCTGTCCTAGGATGGTCGCATGATTGATGTGCGCGCCCTCCGTGAAGATCCTGAACCCGCCCGCGCCTCCCAGCGCGCTCGCGGCGCCGATGTCGAACTCGTCGACCGTATTCTCGAGGCGGACGCCCTGCGCCGTTCCTCCCTCCAGGAGTTCGAGGCTCTTCGCGCCTCACAGAAGGAGGTCTCGAAGTCGGTCGGCAAGGCCTCCAAGGAGGAGCGCCCCGCGATCCTCGCGAAGGCGAAGGAACTCGCCGAGCAGGTGAAGGCCGCTGAAGCGCGCGCGAATGAGGCGGATGCTGAGGCGGATCGCCTCGCGCGCCTCCTGCCGAACCTCGTCCTGGCGGGGGTTCCCACCGGCGGTGAGGACGACTTCACGGTTCTGCGCCACGAGGGCCCGGCGGTCCGCGACTTCTCGGCCGAGGGCTTCGAGCCCGCCGACCACCTCGCGATCGGCGAGGGGCTCGATGCGATCGACACGAAGCGCGGTGCGAAGGTCTCGGGCGCGCGCTTCTACTACCTCAAGGGCATCGGCGCCCGCCTCGAGCTCGCCCTCATGTCGATGGCGATGGATCAGGCGCTCGCGGCCGGGTTCGTCCCGATGATGACTCCGACGCTCGTCACTCCCGCGGTCATGGGCGGCACGGGCTTCCTCAACGAGCATTCGGATGAGATCTACTACCTGCCCGCCGACGACCTCTACCTCACGGGCACCTCCGAGGTCGCCCTCGCCGGCTACCACGCGGACGAGATCCTCGATCTCGAGGCCGGTCCGAAGCGCTACCTGGGCTGGTCGACCTGCTACCGCCGCGAGGCCGGGTCTGCGGGCAAGGACACGCGCGGCATCATCCGCGTCCACCAGTTCAACAAGGCGGAGATGTTCTCCTACTGCCGTCCCGAGGACGCCGAGGCCGAGCACGAGCGCTTCCTCGCCTGGGAGGAGGAGATGCTCGCCAAGGTCGAGCTGCCGTACCGCGTCATCGACACGGCCGCGGGGGATCTCGGCACTTCGGCCGCTCGCAAGTTCGACTGCGAGGCGTGGCTGCCGACCCAGGAGCGCTACATGGAGGTCACCTCGACCTCGAATTGCACGACCTTCCAGGCGCGCCGCCTCGGCATCCGCGAGCGCCGCGAGGGCGGGCAGATGTTCCCGGTCGCGACCCTCAACGGGACGCTCGCCACGACCCGCTGGCTCGTCGCTCTTTTCGAGAACCATCAGCGGGCTGACGGTTCGGTGTACGTCCCCGCGGCGCTGCGCCCCTACCTCGGCGGCCTCGAGGTCCTCGAACCGGTCAAGTGAGCGCACCCGATCCTCGCATCCTCAACCTCGTGACGCCGCCCCCCTCGGGGGAGGCGCCGATCCCCTTCGAGCGCCTCGTTGCGGCGGCGAGGGCGGCCCTGCCGGCGGATATGCCGACGGATCCTTCGAAGATCCTCGTGGGGCTCGACCTGGACGGGACGGTGCTCCTGCCGACGGGCGCCTCCGAACGGGTGCGTTCGGCGATCCGCGCGGCCGGGGAGGTCGGCATGCACGCGGTGATCGCGACGGGTCGTTCCCTGGAGGCGACCGCGCCCGTCCTGGATCAGCTGGGTGATCCGAGCGGGTGGGCGGTCTGCTCGAACGGGGCGGTCACGGCGCATTTCGACCCCGCCTCGCCCGAGGGGGCGGAGGTCTGCGAGCTCCGCTTCTTCGATCCGGGCGGGCTGATCGACCTGGTCGCCGCGCATCTGCCGGACGCGATCTTCGGTGTTGAAGTACCCGGGATGTTCCTCGTCTCCGGATGCTTCCCTCCCGGCGAGCTCATCGAGGCGCATGAAGTCGTGCCCCTCGATGATCTTCGAGGCCGTCGGGCGATCAAGGTCGTGGTCCGCGCGCCGCATATGAGCAGGCCCGACTTCGATTCGCTGCTCACCGCGATCGGCGTCCCCGAGCGTTGGGAGTGCTCCGTCGGTTGGACGAGCTGGGCGGATGTGCTTCCGCTCGGAGTCTCGAAGGCGAGCGGTCTTGAATCCCTGGCTGAAAGGCTCGGTGTTCCGCCCTCGGGGACCGTGACGATCGGCGATGGGACGAATGACGTCCCCATGATCCGGTGGGCGAATTTCGGCGTCGTCATGGGCGGAGCCTCAGCGGACATCAAGGCCGAGGGCGATCATGTGACAGGAGCGGTGGAGAACGACGGAGCGGCTGCCGTGATCCGGGCCCTCCTGGAGCATTGCGGGGTTGCGGAGCAGTAGCGAAGTGAACGTTCACAGTGGCAGAATCTCACAGAAGGTCAACGACGACGTCAGGAGAGCGAATGTCTGAGTCAGCGAAGGAACTCATCGAATCCGGGAGCACCTCCCTCGGCATCGAATTGGGTTCGACCCGCATCAAAGCCGTCCTCATCGGCCCGGACCACGAAGTCCTCGCATCGGGGGGCCACTCCTGGGAGAACCAGCTGGTCGACGGCCTCTGGTCTTATTCGCTCACCGCGGTCGTCGAGGGGATCCAGGACGCTTACGCCGACCTCGTCGCGCAGGTCGAGAAGCGCTACGGCGCCGTCCCGACGACCTACGGCTCGCTCGGCGTGTCCGCGATGATGCACGGCTACCTGGCCCTCGATGCGGACGGCGCTCAGCTCGCCCCCTTCAGGACCTGGAGGAACACGAACACGGGACGCGCGGCGGAGGAACTCATCGAGGCCTTCGGCTTCAACATCCCGCTGCGCTGGTCCATCGCCCACCTCCACCAGGCCGTCATCGACGAGGAGCCTCACGTCGGGCGGATCGCCTCGATCAACACGCTCGCCGGCTGGGTCCACCAGCGCCTCACGGGCGAGCGCGTCCTCGGCGTGGGCGATGCCTCGGGCATGTTCCCCATCGATTCGACGACCGGCGACTACGACGCCGCCATGATCGCCG
This sequence comes from Schaalia sp., assembly GCF_050312375.1. Taxonomy (NCBI): domain Bacteria; kingdom Bacillati; phylum Actinomycetota; class Actinomycetes; order Actinomycetales; family Actinomycetaceae; genus Schaalia; species Schaalia sp. The sequence continues at coordinate 14,826 of NZ_JBNOYB010000102.1, read as the reverse complement.
CCTACGACGCCCTCGTCGCCGAACGCGGGCTGCCCTGGACGGTCAAGGACGTGCTCCCGAAGGTCCTGCCCGCGGGCGCGCCCGCCGGTTCGCTCACCGCCGAGGGCGCACTGCTGCTCGATCCGAGCGGTCGACTGCGGGCGGGCGTCCCCATGTGCCCGCCCGAGGGCGATGCGGGCACGGGCATGGTCGCGACGAATTCGGTGGCGCAGCGCACCGGCAACATCTCCTGCGGCACCTCGGTGTTCCTCATGATCGTCCTCGAGAAGGCCCTGGAGCGCCTGCACACCGAGGTCGACATGGTGACCACCCCGGACGGCTCGCCGGTCGCGATGGTCCACTCGAACAACGGCGCTTCGGAGATCGACGCCTGGGTCGCGATGTTCGTCGAGTTCTCAAAGCTCGCGGGCCACGAGATCTCCGTGCCCGAGGTCTACGACCTCCTCTACTTCAATGCGCTCAAGGGCGATGCGGACGGCGGCGGGCTGCTCGCCTACAACACGCTCTCGGGCGAGCCGATCCTCGAACTGGATCGGGCGGTGCCGCTGTTCGCGCACGGGCCCGAGGCGCGATTCACGCTCGCGAACGCGATCCGCGTCCAGCTCATGAGCATCTTCGCGACGGTCCGCGTCGGCCTGGACATCCTCGGGGCCGAGGGCGTGGCGCTCGACCGGCTCTTCGCGCACGGCGGCCTGTTCAAGACCCCGGGCGTCGCTCAGAAGGTGCTCGCCGATGCGCTCGGAATCTCCGTGTCCGTCGGCGAGACGGCGGGCGAGGGCGGGGCGTGGGGCATCGCGGTGCTCGCGCGCTACCTCGTCGCCAAGGACGAGGGCGAGACCCTGCCCGAATACCTGGATGCGAAGGTCTTCGCCGATGCGGGCGCGAGCGTGATCGAGTCGGATGCGGCCGATCACGAGGCCTACGATCGTTTCCTCGCCCGGTACCGCGCGGCTCTGCCGGCGGTCCAGGCGGCCGGCGGAGCCCTCTCGCTCTGACCCGCCCCCTCCCCTCCCCTCCCCGCAGCGAGGTCATCACTTTTCTTCGTCGAGATCATCACTTCTTCACATCGAGGGGATGCGAACTCCATCGCGCTGACGCGTCCGGAGATCCCCTCGGCGTGAAGAAGTGATGCTTTCGAGGCGGGGAGGCAGGTGGGGATGGGATCCCCGGTGCCACCGGCGCTCCCGCCCCGCCCTCGTTCCTGCTCCACAGCTTCGCCCCCGCCGCCCCTGTGGGTCCCGGCCCTGTCGGCTCTGCCGGTCCTGCCTCCGCCGTTCCCGCTCCACCGCCCCGCCCTCGTTCCCCCCAACACCGACGAGCGAAAGCGGGCGGCCCGACGCGCCTGCGTGTTCCGAGGCATTCATGCGGCCCGCTACGATTGCGATCATGGGTAAAGCAAGCCGTCGTAAGAAGGTCGCGAATCCCGCCGCTGCGGCGGCCTACCGCGCACCGATCCCCTTCGTCGCCCGTCCCTTCGAGGGACTTGTCCGAGAGGTCGAGCTCGTCGCCATGCGCGAGCTCATCCCCGCCGCGATCATGACCGCGCGCACCGACGCCGCGCACGGCGGCGTCGAGTTCGACATCGTCACGCTCCTGCCGGACGGCCGTTCCGCCATGGTCCGCGGTGATGGGCGCATCCTCATCGCCGCGCAGACTCGCGCGAACTCCGCCGATCTCTCCCACGACATGGGAGCGGCGCTCCTCGCGGCCATCTCGGCGAAGGAGGACGGGAACGAGGGCCTGATCGACCTCGATGTCCGCGAGCCCTCCGAGCGCCTCCAGGACATCGTCGATCCGGAGGGCTTCTCCGAGATGGAGATCGTCGAGAACTTCGCCTTCTGGTTGGACCCCTCGGAGGAGGTCGACGAGCAGACCCGCCGGGCCCTCGAGGAGAACCGCGACGAGATCATCGAAACCGTGCCGGTTCCCGGGGTCGAGGGGATGTACTGGTGCGAGATGAACCGGAACTTCGTCCGCTACGTGTCCGCCGTCGAGGAGAATCCCCTCTTCGATGCGCTCGCCCGCCTTCACGTCCGAGGGGAGGCGCGCCTGTCCGAGGGCTCGCGTTTCGTCGGCGCCTTCCGCGCCTGCGGCCTCGCGATCCCGGTTTTCGAGCTCGCCGAGGGCGAGACCGCCGAGGATGTCGCCGCTCCCGCGGCGGCTTTCGTGAAGGCTCTCGACGAGGCCCTCGCCGAGAAGGGCGCGCTGAGCGCTGAGGAGCGCCGCGCGAAGCAGGGACTCGTGTCCCGTCAGGTGACGATCCGCTGATCCCTCCCGCCCGTGATCGGGGGCGTCGGACTTCGTTTCGGCGCCCCCGGTTCCGTGTGAGTCCCTCGGCCGCGCCTAGGGCCCGGCGGTTAGAATCTGAGGCGTGGATTCCTCGGTCAGCAAGGCGCGTCCCGGGCCGCAGCGCGTTGCGGCGGTGATCCCGGCGCACAACATCGGTCATGATGTCGCTTCAACGGTGAGGGCCTGCCGCGCGATCCCGGGGGTCGACCTCCTTATCGTGGTGGATGACGGTTCGGAGGACAATACCGCGGCCTCTGCGAGGGCCGCGGGCGCGGTGGTCGTCAGGCACTCCGTCGCGCGCGGCCGCGCCTCGGCGATCGAGACCGGGGTCAAAGTCGCGGCGATGCGCGATCGCGCGGATTGGCCCGAGCGCCTCCTCCTCATCCTCAATGCGGATCTCGGGGACTCGGCGGTCGAGGCGACGGCCCTCGTGGAGGCCGTCGTCGGCGGTGAGGCGGATGTCGCCTGCGCCGTTCCGGCGGTCGCGGATTCCCGCATCCGCAAGTCGAGGGCGAAGTCGCTGGCCAGGGCCGTGATCCGCAGGGCGACGGGGTGGGAGCCGACCTCCCCGCTCGCGCCCGTGCGCTGTGCGACGCGTGAGGCGATTCAGTGCGCGATGCCCTTCATGAACGGATACGGCCTCGAGGTCGCGATGACGATCGATGTGCTGGTGGCGGGCTTGTCGATGGTGGAGATCCCCTGTCAGTTCGAACGCACCGGCGCGGATCGCTCCTTCGGCGACTTCAACCGTTCGACGCGCTTCACGGATGCGGCGATCGCCTCGTTGAGGAAGACGCTTCATCGGGTGAGGATCCCCGCGCTAAAGCGGGTCCGCTCCGATGCGCGTCAGGGGATCGGGATCCCCTACCCCCGTCCCGCCCGTGAGCGCATCGAGGCGCCTGCGGCGGACTGAGTCCCCGCCCGCGGCTTTCACCCTCCCGCGCGCGAATCGAGTCCCCGCGTGCTTCGCCCGCCCTCTCGCCGCCCTCAGTGCGCGGAGCGGAGCCTGAGCGAATTGAGGACGACGAACACCGAGGAGAAGGCCATGGCGGCGGCTGCGAGCATCGGGTTGAGCAGTCCTGCGATCGCCAGGGGGATCATGGCGACGTTGTAGGCGAAGGCCCAGAACAGATTGCCCTTGATGATCGCGAGCGTCCGCCTCGAGATGCGGATGGCGGTCGCGGCGCTGACGAGGTCGGAGTTCACCAGGGTGATGTCGGCGACCTCGATGGCGGCGTCGGTTCCCGAGCCCATCGCGATGCCCAGGCCCCGGACCCCCGCCTGTGCGAGGGCGGCCGCGTCGTTGACCCCGTCTCCTACCATCGCGACGACCCGTCCTTCGTCCTGAAGGGAGGCGATGATGGAGCGCTTGTCCTCGGGCAGGACCTCGGCGATGACGCGCGCGATGCCCACTTCGTCTGCGACTCGTCGCGCGGCGGCCGCGTTGTCCCCGGTGAGGAGGATCGGCTCGATGCGGAGCCGTGCGAGGGAGGCGATCGCTTCCGGGCTCGTCTCTTTGACCGTGTCGCGCACGGTGAGTGCGCCGAGGATGCGCGCGTTGCCCAGTCGCGCGGGCAAGGTGCGCCCGCCCTCGTCGCATGAAGCCCCCGAGGGCGGGGCCGCGGCTTCCGCGGCTCCGGGGAGGGTGCGGGAGAGCACGCGCCCGGTGTATCCGGCGGCGTTGACGACTTCTTCGAGTTCGGAGTCGGTGTGCTCGGCGCTGAGGGTGATGGTCGCGGACTCGGTGGCGAGGTTGACGGAAGCGGTGACACCCTCGAGTTTGGAGAGCTTGCGTTCGACGCGTCGGACGCAGGAGGCGCAGGTCATGCCCTGGACGTTCATCGTGAGGGTGGCGAGCGGCGCGGGGCTGCCCGGGATCGTCGGGGCTTCTCGGAGTCCGCTCGCCGGGAGGGGACGGGCGGGCTCGTCCGACCAGTCGGGTACGAGCGCGGCGAGGACCGCGGTGGAGCCTTCGCTTTCCGCCCGGTCGATTGCGGTGCGCAGTTCGGCGGGTATTCCCGCGCCCTTGGATTCCAGCCAGGAGGGTCTGGCGACGAGGGCGAGCCCGGTGCCCGTCGAAGGGTGATCGACGAGGGCGGAGACGCCCAGGCCCGCATGGTTGGTGAAGGAGGAGGCGGGGAGGGGGGTGATGGAGCGCTCGGCCGCGCCCTGGACGATGGCGCGCGCCACGGGGTGCTCGGAAGCGGATTCGACTCCGGCGGCGAGCGCGAGGAGGAGGTCTTCGGGGGCCGGGGCGCCGGGGCGGTCCTGTGCGGGGTCTCCGGCGGCGCAGGGGTGATGCTCTCGAGGGGCTTCGGGCGATGCTCCGGGCGGGGTCGGGGTGATGCTGTGGAGGGACATGCGGCCGGTGGTGACCGTCCCCGTCTTGTCCAGGACCATCGTGTCGATTGAACGGGTCTGCTCGAGGATCTCGGCGGATTTGATGACGATGCCGAGCCGGGCGGCGCGGCCCGAGCCGACGAGCAGGGCCGTCGGGGTTGCGAGGCCGAGGGCGCAGGGGCAGGCGACGACGAGGACGGCCACGCCCGCCGTGAAGGCCGCTTGAAGCGAGGATCCGGCGATGAGCCAGCCCGCGAAGGTGAGGATCGCGATCGCGATGACCGTCGGCACGAATACGGAGGAGATCCGATCGGCGAGGCGTTGGACGGGCGCCTTGCCGGCCTGGGCCTCGGCGACCGTTCGGGAGATCCGGGCGAGCGCGGTGTCGGCGCCGACCCGGGTCGCGCGCACCTCGAGGGCGCCCCACGTGTTGACGGTGGCGCCGGTCGCCTCGTCGCCGGGGCCGACATCGACCGGCAGGGACTCGCCGGTGAGGAGGGAGGCGTCGAGGGCAGAATGCCCGGACTCGATGACGCCGTCCGTCGCGACCTTCTCCCCGGGGCGGACGAGGAAGAGGTCGCCGATCGCGAGGGAGGAGGCGTGTACGCGCGTCTCGGTGCGCTGCCCGCTCGTCTCGTCGATGCGCAGCAGGGTCGCCTCCTTCGCGCCGAGTTCGAGGAGGGAGCGCAGCGCGTCACCGGCGCGGTAGCGGGTGCGCGCCTCCATCCAGCGTCCGAGGAGGAGGAAGAGGACGATCGTGGTCGCGCCTTCGAAGTAGATCTCCGCGTGATGCCCGGCGGCTCGGGGGAGCAGGGTCATGGACATCCGCATGCCGAGCTCGCCCGCGCCTCCGAAGAGGAGCGCCCACCAGCTCCACAGGCTCGAGGCGGTGACGCCGAGGGAGACGAGGGTGTCCATCGTCGTCGAGCCGTGGCGACCCGCGGCGAATGCGGCCCGGTGGAAGGGCCATGCGCCCCAGGTGACGACGGGGATCGACGCCGCTGCGACCGTCCACTGCCAGCCGGTGAATTGAAGCGCGGGGAACATGGAGAGGACGAGGGCGGTCAGCCCGAAGGGGAGGGAGATGAGGAAGCGGCGCTTGAGGAGGCTCGCGCTGGCGCGGGCGCCCTCGCCGATCTGCGTCGGTGAGGGGGCGTCGTTCTTGAGGGCGGTGTTCGGAACGGAGGAGGGCACGATGGGGCTTTCTGCGTCCGCGGTCCGGGGCGTTCGCGAAGAGGTCGGGTGGGCCCGGGTGCGGGGGTTCGGTCGAGTCCTCGGCGCCGCTGGGCGGGGCCGGGAAGCGGCCAGGATGCGTCCCCGGTTCGGCGCCGGGGAAGGGGCGGGCTTGGGCCCGCTCCGGATCAGAAGTCGCGCGTGATGCCGACGAGTTCGAATCCGGCCTCGGAGACGGCTTCGCGGAGCGCGTCGTCGTCGAGGAGGGTGTCGGAGAGGACGGTGACCTTGGAGGTGCCGCCCGATTCGAGGATGACGTCGACGTGCTTGACGCCGTCGACGGCTTCGAGCTCTTCGGTGACGGAGGCGACGCAGTGGCCGCAGGTCATGCCGTTGACGGCGAGTTCAACGGTCCGGTCGATTTCCATGGTCATGGCGGTTCTCCTTCGTAGGGCGGTGGGGTCGGGGGAGGGAGGGGTCAGGATTTGATGAGGCGGGCGATCGCCTTGGTCGCCTCTTCGATCTTCTCGCGGCCGGCCTCGTCGGATTCCTTGGCGGCATTGACGACGCAGTGGTTCATGTGGTCTTCGAGGAGGCCGATGGCGACGGAGTCGAGGGCGGATTGGACGGCGGACATCTGGGTGAGGATGTCGATGCAGTAGTCGCCTTCGGAGACCATCCGCTGCAAGCCCCGGACCTGCCCTTCGATTCGGCGCAGGCGGGTGAGATAGCGGTCCGTGGTGTTCTCGTATCCGCGGGTCATCTCGTGCGCCTTTCGTCGGTCGACGCTCCGACAATACCCCTAGGGGGTATGATGGTCAAGAGTTCCGCCTTGCCTGGGCATCGACGCGGACTACGCTTGGTGGACAAGTGCAGGGCGGCTCCTCGCGCTCGTCGCGAGTCATTCCCTCCGCCCGACCGGAGCCCGACGACAGGAGGTGACGATGCCACGACGCCACCCGCGCATGTACGCCCCCCGACGAGTCCCCCAGTCCTACCCGCCCGTCTACCTGCGCGCCAAACTCCTCCCGCTGCTCCCCGTCCTGGCCTCATCCGTCACCCTCGGATTCGCATCGACCATCACTGCCCTGCCGAAGAAATGGCGCGAGGGCGCGAAGGGCCGAGCCGCGAAACTCGGAGACGAGGCCTCGGAGCGCTCGCAGAGGATCTTCTTCGACCAGCCGGGCCTCGACACGCTCACGGTCCGCGGCCTCGCCCGAGCTGCCGGAGCGGCTTCGACGGCGATCCGCGGACTCATGAGAGCCAGGATCGCCCTCGACGCCGGCCGCGCGAGCAAGGGGGCGCTCAAGGCGCGCGAAATGCTCCCCCTCATCCCCTCGCGCCCCTACGACGCGCTCATGACCTCGATCCTCACCGCCGCGACGGCCGTCGGCGCGATGCGCGGAGGAGCCGTCCACGCCCATCTCCTCCGCGACTCCGCGCAGGAACCGCCCGAGCGCCCGGGCAGGCAGGGGCGCCCGAAGGCCCGCCTGCGCCGCACGGATCCGCCCTCGAGCCTCGCCGACATGTGCGCCGACATCGACGACATGTACTGGGCGATGACCGCGGGCACCACCCTGAAGATCACCCGAGTCGGCGAAGGGGGAGCCAGGCGCTGGCTCGTATCGCTCCCCGGGACCGCGCACACCGACTTCGCAACCGATGAGAACCCCGCGGACATGGAGTCGAACACCCGCGAGATGATCGGCCTGGAATCGGCGATGCGCCTCGGCCTGGTCGAAGCCGTGCACGACGCGATGATCCGCGACGGCGTCGCCGAGGACGAGCTCCGCTCCCAGCCGGTCCTCATCTGCGGGCACTCCCAGGGCGGGATCGTCGCAGTCGCGCTCGCGGCCATGGATCCGGCGCAGGCGGGCCTCGACGTCCAGGCGATCCTCGCCACCGGGACTCCGGGACGGCGCAGGAGGATCCGTCCGGAGGTCGTCATGGTCTCGGTCGCCCACGACCAGGACGTCATCCCCTCGATGGACGGCGCCCCCGACCGCTTCCCCGATCATCGCGTCGGAGTACGACGAACCCTCGTGCGCCCCAAGAAGTCGCCGCTCTACTACGCCCACTCCTCGGCGACCTACACCGAAACAGTTCGCCACCTGGAGAGGAAGGTCCGCGTCATGCCCTGGGGAAGGCTGGCCTCCGCCGTCGCCGCCCTCGATGACTACCTCCCCCAGGCAGGCGAATCCACGCGCGTCATGTTCTACGAGATCTGGCAGGAGGTCCTCGAACCGCGGCGAAGGGACGCCGTCGACGCCTTCGTCGCCCTCGACCGCGTGCAGGGCTTCACTCCGGTCGAATACGCATCCGCATGGGCGCCCGCGCCCTTCATCGACGTGGCGACTCCCCTGCGGAAGGGGATCGCCGGGATCAGAGCCGTACTGAGAGGGCGCGAGGACGCGCCCGGAGTCCGAGGCGGGTCGCCCGCCCCGCGCACTGAGGAGGGACGATGAACAAGAATCCCGGACAGGGGCCCGAGACGATGCCCTGGGGGGAAATCGGTCGTTGGATGCGGCAGTCGACCCCGGTGAACAAGGGGAGCGCCGCAAGGGCCGCGCGCCGCATGCCCCAGATCGCCAACCCCCTGCTCATCGGCGCGATCGGAGTCGGCGCGATCGGCGCCGGGATCGCCATGCGCGCGATGAGGCCGCAGCGCCGTCAAGGGCGCTCCGAGCGCTTCCGCGACCTGCTTCTCGAATCCCTCGACGCCTCGGGCCTGTCCGACATCGAGGGCTGCGCCGTCGAGGTCGGAGAGGGATTCGGCAAGCCCTCCCTGGTCTCCTTCGATGTCGTTGCGGCACCGTCCTCGTCCTTCGACGACGCGGTGAGGATCCTGGACGTGGCCACGCGCGCCGCCTGGGACAACCCCGAGCTCGCTCCGATCGTGATCCGCGGTCGGGTCCTGCGGGCGGATGCGGCCGCAGGGGGCGGTGCGATGCGCGACGAGGGCGGGGCGGGGAAGAACGCTCCGGACGCCCCTTCGCGACGACTCCTCGCCGACATGACCGCCCTCGGCTTCGCCGACGAGATCGCGCGTCCCGACGAGTTGTACGCGAGCTTCGGAGCCCCGGCATCCGACCCGGCCTGGCGGCCGTGACCGCGCAGCGCGGCTGAAGCGCGACCGGATCCGCCGCTCATCCACAGCCCGGAACTGCGCTCGAAGGTCGAAACGGCGCCCCGGGTGAAAGAGGGGCTCAGGCGGTCGCGCCCCGGGTGAAAGGAGTCGTCCCCGTGACCGCGACGAGCCCGGCCCGCTCGAGGATCCGCTTCGACATGGGCGTCGAATCCGAATGGAGGTACTTCTTCCCCATCCGCAGGGCGGCCCTCGCCCTCGCGGCCGTCAATGCGCGGTAAATGCCGCGTCCGCGGAACTCCGGATCGGTGACGCCGCCCCAAAGCCCTGCGCACTCCGTGCCGAGCACCGGCTCGACGCGGCCGCAGGATACGATCCGATCGCCGATCCGCGCGACCCACACCTGCGGGTCGGGGATCCCCGCAGAACGCGCGTGCGCGATATCGTCGAGGACCTGCTGCGCCCGATCCGCATCGGGGGCGTTGCCGAAGAGACGGTCGGCCGTCTCGAGGGCGTCGCGGATCTGAGCCGCCCCCTCCAGCATCGCGAGCTCCACGCCTTCGGCGTCGGGCGCCTCGGCGAGGGCCTCGGCTGATCCGATCATCACGGTCTCGGGCTCCTGCGCGGAAAAGCCCGCCTCCGTGAGCGCGTCCACCAAACCGGGGGTCTCGTCATGCGAGCGGGTCTTCCACTCGATCGACTTCACCCCCGCGTTGTCGAAGGCGGCGAGGACCGAGGGCAGCAGGCGCAGGAGCGAAACGGCCTGCTTCGCGTCAGGGCGGCCGTAGGTGACGAATCCCCGCCTTCCCGGGAAGACAGCGCAGTGGAGCGGACCGATCCTCCATACGACCTGAGCGCCGATCGTCTCGGCGCGCGTCCGCAATTGGTCGTCGTAGACCTTGAGGAGAGCGCTGGCGAACATGCGCAGAGTCTACGTCGATCGACCCCATTTGACATGGGGAAATCAACGTTATTCGATCGATGCGAAACGAAGAATCGGGATGGATCCGGGCGACGAGGGGGATGTGCAGTGAGCCACTTGAAGGATGGGGAGTCGGGCGCCTGGTGGCGCAACGCAGTCGCCTACCAGGTCTACGTCCGCTCCTTCAAGGATTCGGACGGCGACGGCCTCGGCGACCTCGCGGGAGTGACGCAGGCCCTCCCCGAACTCGCCGATCTCGGCGTCGATGCGGTATGGCTCAATCCCGTCTACCCCTCGCCCCAGCACGACCACGGCTATGACATCGCCGACTACCGGGGCATCAACCCCGAGTACGGCACCCTCGAGAGTTTCGACGCCCTGGTCGAAACCGCCCACGGGCTGGGCATCAAGGTCCTCATGGACATCGTCCCGAACCATTCCTCCAATGAGCACGAGTGGTTCCGGGCGGCGCTCGCCGCCCCCGCGGGCTCTCCCGAGCGCGCCCGCTACATCTTCGCCGAGGGCGAGGGGGCGGGCGGTGAGGAGCCGCCGAACGACTGGCCCTCGATCTTCGGTGGGTCCGCCTGGGACCGCGTCGAGGACGGGACGGACGATCCCCAGTGGTACCTCCACCTCTTCGACTCGACCCAGCCCGATTACAACTGGCGCAATGAGGAGGTGCGCGAGGAATTCCTCTCCGTCCTGAAGTTCTGGTTCGACCGGGGAGTCGACGGATTCCGCATCGACGTCGCCCACGGCCTGGTCAAGGCCCCTGAGATCCCCCGAGGCGCGGGCGCCGACGAGTCGGTCCTGTGGACCCAGCCCGAGCTCTTCGAGGTCTACGCCTCCTGGAGGCGGCTCGCCGAGAGCTACGACCCGCCGAAGTACTTCGTCGGCGAGGCATGGGTGAAGGATCCCGAGATCCTCGCCCGCTTCACCGCCCCGGGTGAACTCCAGCAGTCCTTCGCCTTCGATCTGCTGGTCCAGCCCTGGTTCGCCCACCGCCTGCGCACCTCGATCGAGCGTTCCTTCGAGGTCGCCGGCGCCGAGGAGGGGCCGGCCTGGGCCATGGCGAATCACGACGTCTTCCGGCTCGTCACGCGGCTCGGACAGGTGCCGATCGACAAGGACCCCGATCCTTTCGACATGCTCGCCGATGCGCGTCGCACGACCGAGGTCGACCTCGCCCTCGGGACCCGTCGGGCGCGCGCCGCCGCCGCGCTCATGTTCGCCCTGCCGGGCACCGTCTACGTCTACCAGGGCGAGGAGCTCGGCCTTGATGAAGTGCTCGACCTCCCCGAGGAGGCGCGCCAGGACCCGATGTGGCTGCGCACGAATGGCGCGGAACTCGGCCGTGACGGCTGCCGCGTGCCGCTGCCGTGGAGCGACGAGGGCGAGACGATGGGTTTCGGCCCCGAGGGCGGGGCTCGCGCATGGCTCCCCCAGCCCGAGCGCTTCCGATCGCTGGCCCGCGAGGTCGAGGCGAGGGATCCGGGCTCGATGCTCTCCCTCTACCGTGAGCTCGCGCGCCTGCGCAAGCGGCTCCTCAATGATGCGCACCGGGTCGAGTGGATCGAGACGGAGGATCGGAACCTGCTCGTCTTCCGCGCGGGTGCGCTCGTCTGCGCGACGAACACGGGTGACGAGGACGCCCTCGTCGCGCTGCCCGCAGGGGCGCGTCCCCTCCTGTCCACCGCCTCCTTCCCCTCGCCCTCCCCCTCTCCCGCCGAGGTCATCACTTCTTCGCGTCGAGGGGATCTTGTTGACGATGCGGTTCCGGCGAATTCGACCTCGTGGTGGGAACTCGTGCCGCGGTCCTGAGCTGACGTCGACACCCTGTCTGAGCCTCCGAGAAGGCGGTGGGGAGGGGGCACCGCATCCCCTCGATGAACAAAGGTGATGACCTCGGCGAAGAAAAGTGATGACCTCGGCGAAGAAAAGTGATGACCTCGGCGAAAGAAGGTGATGACTTCGGTGAATCGGGGGGTGAGACTCTACCCTGGTCCGGTGACCTCGCGCCCGATCCTCCTTCCCGCATTGGCCCTCACCGTCACCACCGCGGTGTGGGGCTCGACCTTCTTCATGGTGAAGGACATCGTCGTATTCACGACCCCGCTCGACTTCCTCGGCGTGCGCTTCGCGATCGCGGCGCTCGCGATTATCGTGCTGCGAGGGCGCAGACTCCTCACCTGTTCGCCCACGACTTGGCGCAGGGGCCTGAGCGCGGGGGCGGTCTACGCCGCCGCGCAGATCGCCCAGACCTACGGCCTGAAAACCGCCGACGCCTCCGTCTCCGGCTTCATCACGGGGATGTACGTCGTCCTCACCCCCGTGATCCTCTTCCTCGTGTTCCGCGTCTCGACCCCGGCGCGGGTCTGGGTCGCGACCATCCTCGCGACCGCTGGACTGGCCGTCCTCAGCCTCCAGGGCTTCGCCCTCGGAACCGGAGAAGCCCTCTCCTTCCTGGGAGCCGTCCTCTACGCCATCCACATCATCGTGCTCGGCCGATGGGCGGGGCAGGAGAAGGGCCTCGACCTCGCGGCCATCCAGATGATCGCGATCGGCGCGATCTGCGGCGCCGCGGCGCTCCCAGGAGGGATCGGCTTGCCGAGGGGCGTCATCCCCTGGGCCGAAGTGCTCTACATGGCCCTCATATCCGGTCTTCTCGCCCTCATCGTCCAGACCTGGGCGCAAGCCCGCATCCCCGCAGCCCGGGCCGCGGTCATCATGACGACCGAACCCGTCTTCGCAGCACTCTTCGCGATCCTCTTCGGCGGCGAATCGCTGAGCGGCCGCCTCCTCCTGGGCGGAGGACTCGTCCTCGCCGCAATGCTCCTCGCCGAACTCGGGCCGACGGCCTCCCCGCGCCCCGCGCGGGACGGGCGACGAGGGCGCGGCGCCGCCGGCGAACGGTAACGAACGGTAACAATCGAAGCGGAATCGGATCCCGGCCTCGATTCGAAAAGCCCCTTCGGAATACAGTGCTCTCCCCGTCATCGCAGTCGAACAACACAGAGGAGACACCGTGGTCCCTGAATACTGCGTCGAGAATCTCGCCCGAACGGGCGGTCCCGTCGCCCTCGTCATCGGCATCGCCCTTGCCGCAGCCGTCGTCGGAGCGCTGATCGTCACCCGCAGGAGGCGCGGCGGGCTGGTCGCGCTCGCCGTACTGGCGCTCGTCCCCATGCTCGCCCTCGTCCCCGGCAGGGCCGAGGCCTCCGCCTCGAAGACCTGCCCCGATGGCTACCACTACGTGGCGGCGAAGGATCGCGCTCCCGAAGCCGGACAAACGGTCGTCCCCGCGCCCGCGCCCTCTGAGGATCCGCAGAACCCGGCCCCCGAACCGCCCCCGGCGCCCGAGCACCGCTCCGACTACGACGAGTCGTGGATGACGCCGCGCACGCGATTCCTCCTCGCTGCGGACGGGAGCAGCGGAATCGGCGCCAGCGGTGAAGAGCTGCCCAACTGGGACATCGCGCGCAACACGATCCGCGCCTACATGAACGCCGGTCGCGACGGCATCGCGAACAAGACCGAATCGCCCTACATCACCGACGTCACCGCCATCGCCGCCGCCAAGGCCGAGGAGATCGCGGCCGACTGCTCCGCCGCCAAGGCTGCGGGCAAGAAGCCCGCCGCGGTCTTCGACGCGGACGACACGACACTGTGGACCTACGACATGGAGGACGGCGCGATGCACTTCGCATTCACGCCCGCCAAGCAGCAGGAGTGGTTCGATCACAACCAGATGCCCGCCACCCCGGGCATGGTCGCCCTCGTGAAGAAGGTCCACGCAGCCGGATGCGAGATCATCGGCCTCACCGGGCGCAACGACGCGCAGAAGGACTACACGATCCAGAACCTCACCGATGCCGGCTACGTCGACGACGGGGGAGAACCCCTCTTCGCCGCCGACAGGTACTTCACGAAGTTCCTCAAGACCGCGCCGATGCCCGACTACCTGAAGGCCCAGGGGCGCTGCGACGCCGCCGCGAACAAGTGCACGACCGTCCAGTTCAAAGCCGGAACGCGTCAGCACATCATCGAAGACCTCGGCTACACGATCGTCGGCAACTTCGGCGACCAGTGGTCCGATCTGCAGGGGGGCTACGCCGACAAGTGGATCAAGCTGCCGAACGCCACCTACTACCTGCCCAGCCCGAACTTCCCCGAGACGGAAGCGGCGGATGCCGCGGCCGGAATGGCCCCGGCGGAGAGCACCTACGATCTCATGCCCGACGGTTCGAGCGGGAAGGCCGAGGGCGTCAAGGACTACATGGTCCCGAACATGGACATCGTGAAGGCGACCATCCGCGCCTACTACAACGCGAGCCCGGACGCCGCGTTGGGGCAGTACGTCGCGAACAAGACCGAATCCTCCTACATCAGCGACGTCACCGCGGTGACCGCCGCCGCGAAGGAGGAGGTCGTCGCGAACTGCAAGGCCGCGGTCGCCCGCGGTGAGAAGCCCGCGATCACCCTCGACGCGGACGACACGACCCTGTGGACCTACGACATGGAGGAGTGGCTCGAGTTCAACTTCTCGCCCGAGAAGCAGATCGAATACCTGAAGACGAACTACCACGCACTGCCCGCGACCCCCGGCATGGTGGATCTCGTCACCGCCGCGAAGGCCGCCGGATGCGAACCGATCGGCCTGACCGGGCGCAGCGACGACCTCAAGGAGGTCACTCAGCGCAACTTGAACGAGGTCGGCTACCCGGCGATCCCCTCGGAGCTGTACTTCACGAAGAAGTCGTCGATGGCCTCCGAACTGCCCTCGTGGGTGTCCTGCGCGAAGGACAAGTGCACGACGATCGAGTTCAAGTCCTCGGTGCGCAAGCACATCGAGAACGACCTCGGCTACAGGATCGTCGGCAACTTCGGCGACCAGTACTCCGACCTCATCGGCGGCTACGCCGATGTCGCCTACAAGCTGCCGAACCCGACGTACTACCTGCCGTAAACGGACCGGGCCTCAACGGACGACTGCTCCCCGCGATCACTCGATCGCGGG
>NZ_JBNOYB010000101.1:0-4799 GCF_050312375.1 Schaalia sp. | reverse complement strand
GCCTCATCCCCCCTCCCCGAGCCCCTGCCCGCGACATCCCAAGCGGTGGTGCGCGCCCACGGACCCGAGTCCCAGCCCCCCGCGAAGGCGAAGAAGCGCCGCAGGATCGGGCGGATCATCGCCGTGCTCGTCCTTCTCGCGATCATCGGCACCGGCGGGGGCTGGTGGTGGTGGACCGAGTACGGTCCCGGCTCCTACATCACGATGCCCCAGACGGCCCTGCGCTCGGCGAGCGCCGTCGAGTCCGATCTGGCGGCTCTCGGCCTCGGCACGATCCTCGAGGAGGAGTTCTCGGACACGGTGCCCGAGGGCCAGGTGGTCTCTTCGGATCCCGAGGGCGGTCAGCCCGTTCACAAGGACGCGGAAGTGCGCCTCGTCGTGTCCAAGGGCATCGACATGCGCATCGTGCCCGATGTCGTGGGCTCATCGAAGGCGCAGGCCGCGGCCCTCCTCGAAGCCGCGGGACTCGCGCTGGGCGATGTCGAGGAGGAGTTCTCCGAAGAGGTCCCCGAAGGGTCGGTGATCTCGCAGAAGATCGAAAAGGACTCTTCGATTCCCCACGACACGCAGATCGGGATCGTCGTCTCCAAGGGACGCGAGCCCCTTTCCGTTCCGAAGCTCGCCGGCCTGTCCGCCGATGATGCGAAGACCGCGCTCGAAGATCTCGGACTCTCCCCGCACCCGACTGAGGAGTTCTCCGATTCGGTTCCCGCGGGCACGGTCGTCTCCCAGTCGACCGCGGAGGGCACGACCCTCTTCAAGGGCGACGAGGTCTCATACGTCGTCTCGAAGGGCCCGGAGAACGTTCAGGTCCCCTCGGTGCAGGGCAAGCAGGAGAGCGAGGCGATCGCGATCCTTCAAGGAGCCGGACTTCAGGTCCGCGTCGAACGCGTGCTCGGCGGGATCTTCGGCACCGCCCGCTCCACCGATCCCGGTGCGGGCGATGTCGTCAAGATCGGCTCGACCATCACCCTGTACGTCGTCTGACCCCCCTGGAACCTCTGGGCGGGGGCCCGACGCCAGCGCGTCGAGCCCCCTGCCGCATTCTCGCCGGGATCACTCCCCGGAGCGTTTGAGGTGCTCCGCGACCTGGAAGGCCAGCTCCAGGGACTGCTGATGGTTGAGCCTGGGATCGACCAGCGTCTCGTAACGGCTCGCCAGAGAGGCCTCATCGAGCTCCTCGGAACCGCCGACGATCTCGGTGACATCGTCCCCGGTGAGCTCCACGTGGATGCCGCCGGGGACCGTCCCCGCGTCGTCATGCGCCTCGAAGAAGCCCTTGACCTCATCCATGATCGTCTCGAAGCGCCTGGTCTTGTATCCGGACGAGGAGGTGATGGTGTTCCCGTGCATGGGATCGGTCATCCAGGTGACCGGACGGCCATCGGCCTTCGCCGCTTCGAGCAGGGCCGGCAGGCGGTCGCGGATGCGATCAGCGCCCATCCTCGTGATGAAGGTCAGCCGCCCCTCCTGGCCGTCGGGATTGAGGCGCTCGACGAGGCCGAGCATCTGCTCCGGCGTGGTCGTGGGGCCCAGCTTCACGCCGATCGGGTTGCGGATGCGGCGCAGGAGCTCCACATGCGCGCCGTCAAGATCGCGAGTCCGCTCCCCCACCCAGAGGAAATGCCCGGAGGTGTCATACGCACGGCCGGTCCGCGAATCGATGCGGGTCATCGCCGACTCGTATTCGAGGAGGAGCGCCTCGTGGGAGGAGTAGAGATCCACTTCCCGAAGCGAATCGAAGTCCGCACCCGCGGCCTCCATGAACTTCACGGCCCGATGGATCTCCTCCGCGAGGGACTCGTAGCGCGCATATGACGGATTGGCGGTGAATCCCCGGTTCCAGTGATGGACGAGCCTCAGATCCGCGTACCCGCCCTTCGTGAAGGCGCGGATGAGGTTGAGGGTCGCCGCCGCATGATGGTAGGTGTCGAGGAGCCGGTGCGGATCGGGGATCCGGGCCTCGGCCGTGAACTCGAAGGAGTTCACGGCGTCACCGCGGTACGAGGGCAGGGTGACGCCCCCGCGGGTCTCCGTATCCTTCGATCGCGGCTTGGCGTACTGGCCCGCGATGCGCCCGATCTTGACCACCGGCATCGATGCGCCGTAGGTGAGCACGACCGCCATCTGCAAAAGCGTCTGGATCTTCAAACGCAGGTGATCCGCCGTCGACTCCGCGAAGGTCTCCGCGCAGTCGCCGCCTGTGAGCACGAAGGCCTCTCCCCTGCCCGCAGCGCCGAGCCACTCGCGCAGGTCATCCACTTCACCTGCGAAGACGAGCGGAGGCTGGCGCCTCAGCTTCGCCGCGACCTCGCGGACCGCCTCCGCATCCGGGTAGTCGGGCTGCTGAACGGCGTCGTGCGAACGCCATGAATCCCAGGGGGCGTCGCTCCCCGAATCCGGGGCGTTCAACTGTTCCGGATCGTGGTGGATCGAGTCGCGGACGTATCTCGATCCACCACGACCGGGCTTGACGGGCAGGTTCACTTCGCCGCGGGCTTCACATCCTGGCCGATTTCGGCCATGAGACCGGTGAACCATTCCTGCGTGATGTCGAAGGGCTTGCCGCCGGCGATGCGCGGGAAGGCGATGGCGGCCAGACGATCGCCGTTCTCCTCATCGTGGCCGATGACACCGGATTCGCCCCTCAGAGCGCATTCCACGGCATAGTCGGTCATCGACTTGATGAGGCGCAGGTCCTCGGCGTTCGCGCGCGAGGAGCGCGAGAAGTAGCCCGACTTCTGGACCATGACCTTCTCGGCGCCGATCTTCGCCGCGAACTGCTTGGCGAACCACTGTCCGGGGTTGATCGTGTCGAGCTTGACGTGACCGAAGGGATCGCGCTGGACCTCCAGGCCGGCGGCCTCCATCTCGGCGATGATCTCGGGGACGCCCGCGCCCTCGGAGAGGAAGATGTTGACGTTGCCCTGCGCGTCCATGATCGCCTTGAGCCGCTCGGCCTCGGCATCGATGTCGATCGCCATTTCGGGCAGGAAGATGGCGTGGATGTCCCAACGCTCCTTCGACAGGCCGATCGAGGGCACCCATTCCTGGGTCTTCAGCCACTCGTGGTACTCCTTCGACCCCGCAGCGGTCAGCCAGCCGCAGTGACGTCCCATGATCTCGTGGATGATGAGCATGCGGGGGTTCGAGCGGTGCTCGCCGATCACGTTCTGGGCGTACTCGGACACCTCTTCGGCGGCGGTCCAGGCGCCGAGCGACTGACGGATCGGGATCACGTCGTTGTCGATCGTCTTGGGGAGGCCGACGACCGTGAGGTGGTAGTCGTGCTCCTCGAGGTAGGCGGCGAGATCGGCCGCGGTCGTGTTCGTGTCATCGCCGCCGATCGTGTGCAGGACGTCGACGCCGTCGGCGCGAAGCTGCTCGGCCGCCTTCTGCAGGGGGTTCTCGCCCTCGGCGACGAGACCGCGCTCAACGAGGTTCTTCGCGTTCGTCAGCTTGACGCGCGAGTTTCCGATCGGGGAGCCCCCGAAGCGGTGGAGGATCCCCGCGTGCTTGCGGGCCTCCTCGTCCACGACGACGTAGTTGCCGGTGAGCAGGCCGTGGTAGCCGTTCTGGTACGCGATGATCTCGATCGAAGGATCGATCTCGTTGTAGCGCTCGATGAGACCGCCGACCGCGGAGGAGAGGCACGGGGCGAAACCACCGGCAGTGAGCAGAGCGACGCGGCGAACCGACATTGATGACACCTTTCAGCGTTGAGATCGTGCGGCCGGACGGCGCGCACGCACCGGGTTCATCCTACCCGGAGGGCGGGGATGGGCATGGGCCGCCCGTCCCGCGGACTCGGTCCGCGATCAGAGCGTCCGCGCGGGGGCTCAGGGCGTGGGCCCCGATTCATCGTTCGCGCCCGCAAGAGGCCCCTCGCCTTCACGCGGGTCCTCGGGGCGCTGAGGGACCTCGACGACGGGCGCGGTCCTGCCTCCGGGCGCGGGCCTCCCATTGGTCGGCACAGGGCCGTCGAACTTGCCCTCGGCGGCGAGCTTCGCCTTCACATCCGCGGCGTAGAGGTCCACGTACTCCTGGCCCGACAGGAGCATGAGGTTGTACATGATCTCGTCGGTGATGGCCCGCAGGACGAAGCGGTCCTTGTGGAGGCCCTTGTAGCGCGAGAAGTCGAGCGGCTCGCCGATCACCATGCCGATATTGGTCCGCGAGGGGAACTTCTGGCCGATCGGCTGTGCGGCATGGGTGCCGATCATGGCGACCGGGATGACGGGGGCGCCCGAGAGGAGGGCGAGGCGCGCGACACCGGTCTTGCCCCTGTAGAGGCGCCCATCGGGTGAACGCGTCCCCTCGGGGTAGATGCCGAAGAGCTCGCCCGAGCGGAGGCGCTCGAGGCCCGCCTTGAGGGCGCCTTCAGAAGCCGAGCCCCCGGAGCGGTCGACGGGGATCGTGCCGACTGCGCGCATGAACTCCTTCGTCGCCCATCCCTTGACGCCGGTGCCGGTGAAGTAGTCGGCCTTGCCCATGAAGACGACTTCGCGATCGAGCATCATCGGCAGGAAGACCGAATCCCACACGGCGTTGTGATTGGAGGCGAGAATCGCCGGCCCGGACTCGGGGACGTTCTCCTTCCCGCGGATCCACGGCTTGTAGGCGGCCTTGAGAATCGGGCCACCGGTTGCTTTGAGTGCCTGGTAGAACGCCACGGCTCCTCCACGAGTTCGTCGAGTCACGGATCAGCATCCACTCTATGCCCGTTTCCCCGCCACCGCCTCCGGCAGGCCGCTACGACCGGGGTACGGACACTCGTGCGCGCGCACCTGCACAGGTGC
>NZ_JBNOYB010000100.1:0-7797 GCF_050312375.1 Schaalia sp. | reverse complement strand
AGCGTGCGATCAGATCATCTAACTCCAGCTTGTACGGCTCGGCCGCGCCCGTCTGCGCGGAACACGCAGCGAGGGCGAGGCCGAGCGCGAACAGGCTCAGACGGCGCCACGTCATCAGTAGGCGACCTGAATCCACGGTCCATCCATCACATACCCGACACCCGAGTAGTCAGGGCTGTACGAGTAGACCCCTGGGGCCTGTTTCTTCGAGAATCGAGGACCTGAATATCCCGAATTGAAGTAGATCTGGGCCTTGGCATTGTGGCTACTCACTCCGGATGCCGCGCTGCAGTACGACCAGAATACGGTTCCACTGTCGTTTACCCCCACTGAGCATCCGGCGACCGCCTGCGCCGGCGCGATCGACGCGCCTGTGATCGCCATACTCACTGCACACACACCGAGGAGTGCCGTCATTCGAGACCTCATCGTCTCATCCTTTCCTTCACCGCCGAGCATCCTCATGCCCGCACGCCCAGTCTAGGAAGACGGCAACACCGACAACAGGCCGAGCGGTATCGCAGAATGTCAACACTCGCGTTGATCGAAGTCGACCACGCTCCGCATCGGCCGACGGCCCTCTATGCTGCCGAAGCAGGAGGCACGATCGGCGAAGCCGGTCCGCGCGCATGATCCATCACGGCACCGGGAGGCACAGTGCATTCGATTCTTGTCGCTTCGCTCATCTTCTTGTCGACGCCTGCGCCCGCATATGCGATCACTCCGGCACCGGACCTCGCCTCCGTTCAACTGAGGGATGGTAATCCTCTGATCTGCGCACTCTTCCCCTGGCTCCCCGACTGTCGATGAGCCGTTCCCTTCACGGCACCCACCAGGTGGAGCCGAGTCGCTTCCTCCGCGCTTTTCCCTTCCCCGCGCTGGCAGTCCTCCTCTTCCTGGCCGACGTGTTCTTCTATCCACCCACGACCGCCGCATCGTCAGCATTCCTCGCGATGATGTGCGTGGCATTGGGGTTCGCCGGACGATTCCCTCGGCTCTCAAGCGCCTCATTCCTCATCCTGCTCTTCGCCGGCCTGGCCGCACCCCACGAGCTCGCATCGATCGGCTTGAGCGCCCTCGGCGTCTACGCCGTCGCCGCACTGTGGATCTACAAGGGCTGGTACATCACCGCCGCACTCGCCCTCGCCGCCTACGGGGCGATCCACCTCCCGGGCCCCTACCTTCGCGCAGGCCTCCTCGAACTCGCCATCGGGGCCTTTCTCAGCATCCTCATCGGAGTAGGCGGCAGACGATTCACCGCGCGCCTGCGCACCGCCGATACCGAGCTCGCCCTCGAGAAG
This sequence comes from Schaalia sp., assembly GCF_050312375.1. NCBI lineage: Bacteria > Bacillati > Actinomycetota > Actinomycetes > Actinomycetales > Actinomycetaceae > Schaalia > Schaalia sp. The sequence continues at coordinate 6,496 of NZ_JBNOYB010000100.1, read as the reverse complement.
GAACGCTCGCACGCGCTGCTCGCCGAGGCCCGCCAGTCGACGGCCCAGATCCTCCACGACACCGCCGCAGCGCACCTCGTTCGAGCGATCGCCGCACAGGAAGAGGCGCTCGCCACCACGAGCGACCCTCGCCTCTCCCTTCAGCTCAAGGACGCCCTCGACGCCACACGAGCCGCGATGACCGACCTCCGCTTCGTCATCGACGCCTCGCCCGCCCCCTCTCCCGCCCCCGATACCCTGAGCGGCCTCCTGCGCGACAGCGAGCGAATGCTCGCCTCTCACGGCATCGCCCTCGACGCCGACGTCGAGGGCGACCTCGAAAACCGACTCGACGTTGAGAGACGAACGCTCCTGCTCACCCTCGTCCGGGAGGGGTGCGTCAACGTCTTCAAGCACGCGCCGAAGGACTCCACCGCCTCGCTCATCATTGAAAGCATCGACCTGCCAAGCCGGGCGGGCCTCGAACTCACCCTCATCAACGAAGTCGGAGCGAGTGCCACGACCGAGGCCTCGAGCGGACTCGGCCTGCCCGGCCTCGCCCGCCAAGCAGCCGTTCTCGGAGCGCGACTCGAAACCCACGTCATCGCAGATCGCTGGGTCCTGTCCGCACGGATCCCGCTCGCTCGAAGCGAAGACGAGGCGGACCGATGACCGCGCCGCTCACCCTCCTCATCGCCGAGGACGACGCCGAACTGCGCGCCAGACTCATCGACCTGCTCGGCCGCCACTCGGGCCTCGACATCATCGCAGCGGTCGGCGACGGTGCGGCCGCCCTCGATATCGCCCAAGACCTCCAGCCCGACATCGCCCTTCTCGACGTCCGCATGCCCGTCCTCGACGGGATCTCCACCGCCGAGCGGCTGCGCGAACTCGCACCCGGGGTCGTCGTCGTCCTCTACACGGCATTCGCCCTCCCGGATCTGCGCTCCAGAGCGCTTGCGGTCGGAGTGAACGGCATCCTCTCCAAGGATCTCCCGCCCGAAAGCCTCGCCGCCAACCTCCTCGCAGCCTATTCGGGAACCCGCATCATCTCCCCCGCCCTCGATGCGCCGCCCTCCCTCGTCCCCGCCTCTACCGCCGACGGCAATTCAGCCTTCGCCTCCGCCCTCGATCGTTTACCCGATCGGCTTCGCCCCGTCCTCGTCGAGCTCGCGCAGGCGAAGTCGAATCGAGAAATCGCGAAGGCGCTCAACATATCCGAGGGCTCGGCCCGCACCTACGTGAGTCAGATCCTCAAGCACCTCGGCTGCTCATCGCGGACCGAAGTCGCGATCCGCGCACAGCGCTGCGGGATCGGAGCAGATGCCGGTGCCCGCCGAAGCGAGGGCGATTAATCCCCTTCCCACCGGGAGCGAGGTGCCCGAGGGCGTCCTCGGAGCACTGATAGGCGAGCTGCGACTGGCTGCCGCCCCCTGGAAAAGCCACAGGCCGTTCATCTCCTCGACCGTCCCTGCAGGAAGAAGGCCCTCCTTCACCGGGCGATCGCGCCCGCCAGCCGAGCGATCGGCGTGGCTCGGATTGCATCGCGACACGCCGTACCGGATCTGCGTCCGGGCGAGGCCCGTCGACGCTTCACGCTCATCGTGGAGGCGAAGCGACCCATCGCCCGCAGATATCACGGCTCAGGGAAGAGACCGACCGATTGCTCTCAGCCCCGCTCAAGAAGATCAAGGACTCCCCGCGTCTCCTCGACGCTCAACTGCCCGGGCGCGGAAGCCGCCCCGAGGCTCGCGAAAGTCGCCGCCGATCCGAATCGCGAGCCCGCGATGCGGGTGAGCGCGCCATCCCCGCCCATGCCGATCGCGATGATCGGACGGGAGAACACGACGCGCGCCCGCAGCTGCACATCGAGCAGTCGAAGAGCATCCTGCGCGTCCCTCGCCCGGCAGGCGATCTTGAGGACGTCGGCGCCCGCCGCATCCATGCGCGACAGCACCCCGAAGACCGCCTCGCTCGGCGCAGTCGCAGAGAAGTCATGGTGCGAGGCGACGACGATCGCCCCCGCGGCCCGCGCCCCGGCGATGAGGTCTTTCGCCCCCGCACGGTCGATCTCGACATCGACGGCATCGGCGAGACGGGCGAGCAGGCCGACGAGCTCGGCGTACTCCACCGCGTCCAGCGAGGCCTCTCCGCCCTCGTCGATCGTCCGGATCGTCGCGAGGACGGGCAGCGGGCTGAGACACACCGCCTGCTCCCAGGCTCGCGCGATCTCGGCTGCGGCGTCCGCCCCCGCGGGCAGCGCGGCGAGGAGCGGGTCGACCCGCCATTCGACGAGATCGACCGATGCGCCCCCGGGTCCGGTCAGAAGCCTCATCTCGGCGTCCAGGGCCTCACGATCCGCGCCGAGGACCGGCGCGATGATCCGGGTGCGCCCGCCGAATCCGACGGCCCCGCGAGGCGCCCCCGCGCGTCCGATCATGACGATCCGCGAATCCGCGGGCCTCGCCGTCGCATTCATCTCAGCCTCCATCCGCCCCGTCCTCGGCCAGGCGGAGCTGGGAGCGCTCGGCCTCGGTGAGGAAGGGCGAGTCGAGCCACCCGTCGGGCAGATGCGGGGCCTTCTCCCCTCCGGCTCTGCCCCGCGGCCCCTCGGCCGCCTCGGGGAAGGGCTGATCGAGATCGAGGCTCATGAGCCGTTCATGCAGCTCATCCAGACTCGATACCATCGACAGGGCGTGCCGGGCGGACCCGCCCACCGCGAATCCTCGCAGGTACCAGCCGATGTGCTTGCGCATCTCGCGCATCGCGCGCACCTCGTCGCCCTGATCCGCGACGACCCACCGCGCGTGCCGCTCGATGATCCCGGCGATCTCGCGCAGGTCCGGATCACGGAACTCGGGCCCGCCCATGAGGGTCGAGACGATGTCGGCGAAGAGCCACGGACGCCCCTGGCATCCGCGACCGACGACGACCGCGTCGCAGCCGGTCTGCGCCATCATCCGCGCCGCATCCGCCCCGGAGAACACGTCCCCGTTGCCCAGGACCGGAACCGAGACCGCCTCCTTCAGCCGCGCGATCCGCTCCCAGTGGGCATGGCCCGAATAGTGCTGGACCTGCGTGCGGGCGTGCAAGGCGATCGCGGCGACGCCGCGGCGCTGAGCGATCCGGGCCGCATCGAGGAAAGTCACGTGCTCCTCATCGATGCCGACCCGCATCTTCACCGTCACCGGGACATCGCGCCCCGCCCTCGACCCCGCACGATCCGCCGCATCGACGACCGCGTGCACGAGATCATCGAAGAGGTCCTTCTTCCACGGCAGCGCCGCTCCCCCGCCCTTGCGCGTCACCTTCGGCACCGGGCAGCCGAAATTGAGATCGAGATGATCGACGAGATCGCGTTCGACGAGGATCTCGGTCGCCTTCGCCATGGCGGCCGGATCCACGCCGTAGAGCTGGATCGATCGGACGCGCTCGACCGGGTCGGGCCGCACCATCTCCCAGGTCCGGGCATTCCCCTCGACGAGGGCGCGGGAGGTCACCATCTCCATGACGTAAAGGCCGGCCGGCGCATCGACGCCCTTGACCGGGACGGGAGCCCCGCCCTCGCGCCCCGAATGGCCTGAAGACGCCGCGGGACGCAGGGCGCCGGGCAGGCCCTGCTCGCCGAACTCGCGGCACAGCCTGCGGAAAGGGGCGTCCGTCACCCCCGCCATCGGCGCGAGGACGACGGGCGACCAGACGCGCACCGGCCCGATCTCCAGCGGGGAGATCGGGCGCGGCGCGGGCGAGGACTGGGTCACTCAGCAGGCTCCGAGCTTCTCGATGAGCCAGGTCTTCACGCTCTCGAGCGGGATGCGCTCCTGGGCCATCGTGTCGCGGTCACGGACGGTGACGGCGCCGTCCTCAACCGAATCGAAGTCGTAGGTCACGCAGTACGGGGTGCCGATCTCGTCCTGGCGGCGGTAACGGCGGCCCACCGCGCCCGCGTCGTCGTACTCGACGTTCCAGACCTTGCGCAGCTCGGCGGCGAGCTCCTTCGCGGGCCCCGTCAGCTGATCCTTGCGCGAGAGCGGGAAGACCGCGACCTTGACCGGCGACAGGCGCGGGTCGAGCTTGAGGACCGTGCGCTTGTCGACGCCGCCCTTCGTGTTCGGGGCCTCGTCCTCGTGGTAGGACTCGACGAGGAAGGCCATGAGCGAACGGGTCAGGCCCGCCGAGGGCTCGATGACGTAGGGGGTCCAGCGCTCGCCGGTCTCCTGATCGTAGTAGTCAAGCTTCGCGCCCGAGTGCTCCGAGTGGGTCGTCAAGTCGAAGTCGGTCCGGTTCGCGATCCCCTCGAGCTCGCCCCACTCACTGCCCTGGAAGCCGAAGCGGTACTCGATGTCGACGGTCCGCTTGGAGTAATGGGAGAGCTTCTCCTTGGGATGCTCGTAGAAGCGGAGGTTGCCCGGATCGATGCCGAGGTCGACGTACCAGTCGCGGCGGTAGTCGATCCAGTACTGGTGCCACTCCTCGTCCGTGCCCGGAGCGCAGAAGAACTCGAGCTCCATCTGCTCGAACTCGCGGGTGCGGAAGATGAAGTTGCCGGGGGTGATCTCGTTGCGGAAGGACTTGCCGATCTGGCCGATGCCGAAGGGCGGCTTCTTGCGGGCCGAAGCCGCGACGTTCGCGTAGTTGACGAAGATGCCCTGGGCGGTCTCGGGGCGCATGTAGTGCAGGCCCGCCTCGTCGTCGACCGGGCCGAGGTAGGTCTTGAGGAGGCCGGAGAAGGCGCGGGGCTCGGTCCAGGCGCCGGGCTGGCCGGTGACGGGATCGGGCACCTGATCGAGGGTCACGGTATCCGGGTCGAGGCCCTTGCGCTCGGCGTAGGCCTCGATGAGCTCGTCGGCGCGGTAGCGCTTGTGGGTGTGCAGCGATTCGACGAGAGGATCGGTGAAGGCCTTGACGTGCCCGGAGGCGACCCAGGTCTCGCGCGGCAGGATCACGGAGGAGTCGAGGCCGACGACGTCCTCGCGCCCTCGGACCATGTACTGCCACCACTGCTTCTTGATGTTCTCCTTGAGCTCGACGCCGAGCGGCCCGTAGTCCCAGGCGGAACGGGTGCCGCCGTAGATCTCACCGCAGGGGTAGACGAAGCCCCGCCGCTTGGCGAGGGAGATGACGGAATCGAGACGGGAGGGGGCCTGTGCCACTGCTGCTCCTTGGGTTCGGTCGCCGCACCTGGCCGGCGCGGACGTGGTGCGTCGAGTCTAGCCGACCGGCCCGCACTCTCGCGTGGGGCATCCATCAGCGCTTCCCTGCGGGCACGAGCGATCCGGCGGCCCCGGCGGGTGCGACAGGGGCATGGGAAGGCGAGGCGGCGCCTTCGATCCCGCGGCAGTGCTGCGCCGCCCGAGGCGTTACTCCCGAGCGCCCGCGCGTCTCGCCCCCCGGCGGAGAGGGGAATGACGGGAGGCGCTCCTCACACTCTTTTGACAACGATTCCCAATAAAACGAGACTGAAGCCATGAAGATCTCTCGTCCCATCATCGCCGCCGGCACCCTCGCCCTCATGGCCTCGCTGTCCGCGTGCTCGCCGAGCAACAACGCGAACCCCGCGACCGAAACCGCCGAGTCCGCCGCGAAGACCGCACTCACGGTCAAGGCCTCCTTCTACCCCCTGAAGTACCTCACCGAGCAGATCGGCGGCGACCGGGTCGCAGTCGAATCCCTCACCCCCGACGGGGCCGAACCGCACGACCTCGAGCTCTCCCCCGCCGCCCTCGACTCCCTCGCCCGCGCCGACGCCGTGGTCTACCTCAAGGGCTTCCAGCCCGCCGTCGACGAAGCGATCGAGCAGTCCTCGCCGAAGAACGTCATCGACGTCTCCACCGCAGTGCAGCTGGTCGACGTCGAAGAAGCCGGCAACCATGCGGCCGAAGAGGAGGAGCACGAGGGCGAAGCCCACGAGGAGGCGGCCCACGACGATCACGCCCACGAAGGCGAAGAGGCGCACGCGCACGACCACGGCACGACCGACCCGCACTTCTGGCTCGACCCGGAGCGCATGGCGCAGGCCGCCACGCTCATCGGACAGGCCCTGGCCACCGCCGATCCCGACAACGCCCAGGAGTACACGGCGAACGCCGCCTCCACCGCGAAGTCGATGAAGGACCTCTCCACCGAACTCGTGACGGCAACCTCCAGCTGCGAACTCACGACCTTCGTCACCGCCCACTCCGCCTTCGGATACCTCGCCGATCGAACCGGGCTCACCCAGGTGGGCATCGCCGGGATCGACCCCGAGTCCTCCCCCTCGCCCGCGCGCCTCAAGGAGATCGAAGAGGTCATCACCAAGGAGAAGGTCACGACGATCTTCACAGAGACCCTCGTCGACCCGAAGGTCGAAGAGACCCTCGCCCGCGACCTCAAGGTCTCGACCGCGGTCCTCGACCCCGTCGAGTCCCAGTCCGATCCCTCGAAGGACTACGCGGCGGTCATGCGCGACAACATCACCGCGCTCAAAACGGCATTGAAGTGCAAGTGACCCCAGCAGATCCCGGTCGAGCCGGCACGG
>NZ_JBNOYB010000099.1:0-22943 GCF_050312375.1 Schaalia sp. | reverse complement strand
GGTGTGAGGGAGAAAGCGGGCATCCAAGCGCGCATCGTCGAGTCCTCTTCCCGCGGGCGGGGTGTGAAGCTCGTGTTCGGTCGGCGCCTTCGCCTTCGGCCGGGCGCTCCCAGGTACCGTCCATCTTCCTGAAAGGGACGGCGGCGTGCGAGCCTCGTGTTCGCGCGGTGGCACCCGGTACCGTCCCCTCCCGCTTCAGCCCGTCCACAGGCCGTAGCGCCCCATGATCGGCATCCACATGATGAAGCGGAGGGCGTTCGACCTCGGGCCCTCATGAGGTGACTCTGGGAGTCCCGGACGGTCCGGGATGAAGGAGGAATCATCATGAGACAGCACATCGGCGCGGCGCTGCGCACTCTGGTCGCCCCGGCGCAGGAGGGTTTCGAGGAGGAGGGCTCGACGACCGTCGAGTACGCGATCGGCGCGATCGCCGCTGCGGGATTCGCGGGGCTCCTCGTCGTCGTCTTGAAGTCGGGCGCGGTCAAGGGGCTCCTGCAAGGAATCATCACGACGGCCCTCACGTTCTGAATCAGCGATGGCTCCCATGAGCGCCCCGATGCTTCGCGGGACGGCGGATCGAGCGGCTGGGCGAGGCGAACGGGGTTCGACAACGGTCGAGTTGGCGATCGGTTTCGGGGTCGTCGTCCTCGTCCTCTCCCTCATCCTCGTGGTCTCGTCGATCGGCATCACCCGTCAGCAGCTCTGCCGGGCCGCGGGGGAGGCGGCTCGTGCGGCGGTCGAGGGGGCTTCCGATCCCGCTCTGGTCGGCTCCGAGGCCCTCGGGGCGCTCTTGGGGCGCGGAGCCCGCGTTTCCGCGCTCCGGGAGGGGTCCTGGGTGAGCGCGAGGGCCTCCCTGCCCGCGCACGGCCTTGTCGCCTGGGCGATCCCCGAAGCCTCCTGCGAGGTCAAGGCTCGTCTGTCGGTGATGACCCCGTGAGCGCCACCGGCTCTGCGTCGCCGCGGTGGGCTCGCCTGCTGCGGGCGCTCGCGGGCCCTGGGAGCGGTCTGCCGACGGAATGCGCATCGGGCCCCGACCGGAGTCGGGGGAGGGATTCAGGGATCAGCGCCTTCAGGGGCGCGCGTCGGCGCAGCGGCGGCGACGCGGATCGGGGCCGGGGCTCAGATCCGAATCGGATCGAGCAGTCCCTTCGGGTGCGGAACAGGAATCGTTCGGATGGTGAATCCGGCTCCGGAACCCTCCTCGTCGCAGGCCTCGTCGCCCTGGCTCTCACCTGCGCGTTGATCCTCGCCGCTTCGTCCGTGGTCCTGGGTGAGCGCGCCCGACTCGATGCGGTCGCCGCGCTCAGCGCGCTCGCGGGCGCCGACGTCTCGGCGACCGCGCTGTGGGAAGACGTGGGGGATCGGCCCTGTGCGACAGCCGATACGGTCGCCCGGGAGAACGGGGCGGTCATGGAATCCTGCGAGGTCCTGGGAGCCGACACCCGGGTGATCGTGTCCGTTCGCAGGTCGGTCCTCGGGTTCTACGCCCCGATCCGGGCGCGGGCGCGCGCCGGTCCGCTGACGGAGCCGGCGGAAGGGGGCGTCGATCCCGTATCGGGGGAGTAAATCCCAGGGAACTTTCAGGTGGATTCTATGGTTCCTCAAGGACGGCTTCGTATAGTCAAGACATCAAGTGAAGAGGGGCTCGGAACTGTGGACGATCCGAGCACCGGAGAGGGAGCGTATCGAAGACTCGCACTGTGTTGATGGGATGCTGTGAAGGGCTGGCCCGCTGGGTCAGCCCTTCATGGTGTCTGCGGCATGGCGCGACGAGGACCTCGGTGCCCTCCTCCTCTTGGCCGCCCCCTTCGTGCCGTCCAAGCAGGGTGTTCTGGTGCGGTGCTTCCCGCATGGCGTTCCTGGTCGCGACGCCTCTCTGGTCGTGCTGTCTCTCGGGCCGCGGTGCCCCTGGTCGCGGTGCCGCTGGCCGCGGTGGAGATGCGCGAAGGGCTTCCGCGGGCGCTATGGCGACAAGTCAGACTGGGCTCGATCCGCTGTTGGCAACAAATCGGACATGTCATGTAAGGCCTGTGGCAACAAGTCGGTCGCTGTGGGAGTGTCATGCTCGTAAACACCCATCTGACCTGCGGATTCAGTAAGGAGTCCCTGTGTGATGTCCGACTTGTTGTCGGGCTGGGGCGGGCGAGTGCGGGGTTGTGTTCGAGTTGTTGCCGGGCAGCGACGAGCAGCGGGGGGGGGCGATGCCCTGCTGCGCAGTGGCGATCAACCGGGGCAGCGCTCGGCGAGGAAGCCGAGGAGGACGATCGCTCCCGCCTTGGACAGGGGCTCATTGCCGTTCCCGCACTTCGGTGACTGCACGCAACGCGGGCAGCCCTCCTCGCAGTCGCACTCCGACACGCTGGCGAGCGTCGACTCGATCCACTCCTTCGCCCGATCGAAGCCGCAGCGCGCGTGCCCGGCGCCTCCGCGGAAGGCATCGTGGACGAAGACGGTCGGGAGACCCGTATCGTCGTGGATCGCGGTGGACAGACCGCCGAGATCCCATCGGTCGCAGGTCGCCAGCAGCGGCAGCATCCCGATGGCCGCGTGCTCGGCGGCGTGCAGGGTGCCGGGGAGTTCCCCCGCTTCAAGACCCAGCGCCGCCGGAGCTCCCGGTGCGAGCTCGTACCACACGGCCTTCGTCGGCAGGGTCCGCGTCGGCAGACGCAGCTCGATGTTGCGGATGAACTCCAGGCGGGGAAGCCGGAGCAGGTCGTAATCCGTGACGCGGGTCGCGACCTCGACGGAACCGTAGTGCCACACGACCAGGCCGTCCCGGCTCTTCCAGGTGTCCTCGATCTCGCGGACTGCGACGGATACGTGCTGCTTGGCCCGAGTGCGCAGCGGTGTGCGGACCTCCTCCACCAGGGCGACGCGCTGGCGCTCCCGTATCGACGAGGGCGGGGCGATGTAGACGGGAAGGGCGCCCGCACCGGGCGCTGAAAGCGATGCGCCCCCCGGCGGACGAGAACCCCCGCCCTCGGCGATCGTCCCCTCGGCGATCGTCCCTTCGGCGATCGTCCCCGCGCTGATCTCCTCGGCGTCGCCAGCGCCTCCGGGGGCGGGAGCGCACGCCCGCCCCGCGGACTCGATCGGCTGCTCCAAGGAGGACAGCGACAGGACGTGGAAGGTGCGCCCCTGATGGACGTAGACCGCATCGGGGAAGACGTGCGCATCGGCGGAGGGCTCATCGATCGTGCCGATGACCTGGCCGGAACGGACTTCGACGATCTGGACGTCCCCGCCCGAACCGCGCAGATCCGTCAGATCGGAGGGGCGCTCGCTGCGAGTCGCATCCCAGAACCAGCCGGCGGGACGGAGACGCAGATAGCCCTGGGCGACGAGCGAATCGGCGAGCCCGGGGAAATCCGCGCCGAACAGGGCGAGGTCCTCGCCGTCATTGCGCGTCTCGGACAACGGCAGTTCGGCGGCGGCCGCCGCGAGATGCGGGGCGAGGACCCAGGGGTTGCGCGGGTCGATGACGGCCGACTCGACGGGGGCGAAGATCTCGTCAGGGTGGTGGACGAGGTAGGCGTCGAGGGGGTTGTCCGAGGCGATGAGCACCGACACTCCGGGCGAGCCCGCCCTGCCCGCGCGCCCCGCCTGCTGCCGCAAGGATGCGCGGGTGCCCGGCCAACCGGCGGTGATCGTGGCGTCCAGGCCCGATACATCGAGTCCGAGCTCGAGGGCGGAGGTCGTGGCGACGGCCCGGAGATCGCCCGTGCGCAGTCCCTGTTCGAGGGCGCGCCTCTCTTCGGGCAGGTAGCCTCCGCGATAGGCGGCGATTCCGCAGGTCAGCGGGGAGGCGTGGGCTGAGAGCCTGTCCCGGACCTGCTGGGCGACGGCTTCGGCTCCGGTGCGCGAGCGCACGAAGGTGAGGAGCCGTGCGCCCCGCTCCATGAAGGCGGCGGTGAGGTTCGCGGCTTCGGTCTGGCCGGACAGTCGTCGGAGCGGGGCTTCGAGGACGATCTCTTCGCCCGCGACGGCGCGCAGGAAGGCGGAGATGTCGACCTCGGCCTCATCGGGGACGAGCCTTCCCTGCCACAGGGCGAGATGATGGGCTCCGGCCGGCGATCCGTCCTCGTCGATGGCGATCGCGGGGCGGCCGGTCATCGCCTCGCCCACGGCCCCGGGTTCGCGGACCGTCGCCGAGAGCATGATGACGATAGGGTCCGCGCCGAGGGAATGCGCCAGGCGCAGGAGCCTGCGGACGACGAGGGCGATGTGACTGCCGACGATGCCGCGCCAATGGTGCAGTTCATCGATGACGAGGTACTTGAGGGAGGCGAGGAAGCGGGTCCAGCGCTCGTGCCCCGGGAGCATCACGTAGTGCAGGTAGTCCGGGTTCGTGAGGATGATGTCGGCGTTCGCGCGCGCCCAGTCCTTCGCCTCGCGCGGGGTGTCGCCGTCCGCGGTCGTCGCGCGCACGAGGCGCAGGGGGGATCCTTCGGGGCCGAGGGCGAGCAGTCTCGACAGGCCGGCCAGCTGATCGGCCGCCAGGGCTTTCGTCGGCGAGAGGTAGAGGCAGGTCGGGCGCCTGCGGATCGCGGAGATCCGGCCCGATTCCTCCGATGCGACCAGGTCGGACAGGATCGGGGTCCACGCGGGCGCGGATTTGCCCGAGCCCGTGCCCGTGGCGAGGACGACATCGTGCCCGGAGCGGATGGCGTCGAGGGCTTCGGCCTGGTGGCTCCATGGGGCGGGTGCGCCCTTGGCGCTCCAGGCTTCGACGAGGTCCGGTGCGACCCAGTCGGGCCATGCCGCGAGGCGTTCGGCGCGGCCGGGGATGACGCGCATGTCGACGAGGCGGTCATCGCCCGCGGACATGGAGCGCAGGAGGTCGACGAGGTCCTGCGCCGAGGGCGGGGCGGGGGCGGAGCGGGCGTGCGCGCTCGCCGACTCCTCAGCGTCGGCGTTCCCGGGTGTCATTTCGCGCGCGGATCGACCCAGCCGAGAGTCTGCGCCGCGGCCTCCTGCATGTAGGCCATCGCGTCGAGTCCCGTGGAGATGCCCGCTCTGATGTTCTGCGTGAGCTGGTCGTTCGATACGCCCTGGGTGATGTCGAGCACGAGGTCGCCGAGTACTTCGGCGTTGCGGTCCTGACCGGGCATCGCGTACACGGTCGGGAAGTACTTCTCCCGGTTCCAGGAATCGGCCGCGGCGAAGATCGCGTGCTGGGAGGGGGCGAAGGGCAGCCCGGTGTCCCACATGGCGCGGATCGAGAGGAAGCGCCCAGATGCGTCGATGGAGAAGTGGAAGGGGATCGTGTCGAAGATCGCTCCGGCGGCGCGGCCCTCGACGATCACGTCGAGGCCGTAGCCCAGCTCGCGGACGTGCTCGACCAGCCGGTCGAAGTCGAGGGGGTAGGGCGAGGCGTCATCATCGGGGACTGCGTAGAGGGGGTTCATGAGCGGTGCTCCTCATCGGCGTCGGTCTCGCGCCAATCCACGAAGTCGGGAAGCGCATCCTCGAGATCGGCGAGGAATCCCATGATCATCGTCATCGAGGTCTCGCAGAAGCTGTCGAGTTGGGCGGGGGTGAGGCCGTCGGCGGCGATGACATTGCATTCGGCGATGAGGCCGTACTGCTTGCCGTCCTCGAAGGGTGCGAGGTAGGCCTTGGGCCCGGTGCGCATGGAGTTGCATTTGGCCACCTCTTCGACCAGGGCGGCGAACTGGGCGTCGGTCGTGGCGATGCCCCGCCATTGGGCGCGCAGCTGCAGGATCTGCGGGTTCGAGGTGTCCCAGAAGTAGACGGCGTTGAGCGTGGGGACGGCGAGTTCGGCCTCGTCGTACTCGCCGAAGGAGACGTCTCGGTCCGACAGCATCGCGCGGATGCGGTCGGTGTTCACTGGGGTCGCGGCGGGCACGGGCGCTCCTGTTCCGGGATGGTCGTTGGCGTCCACTGTATCCGAGGGGCGGCGAGCGGGCGCGGCTGCGGGGTCTCGAGGGCGCTGATCGGGGTGGCCTCCGGCGCGGGTGGCGTCCGGCGCGGAGGTCCTCCGCTCGTTAGAGTTGGGGTGTTCGAGTTCGGCGAGGTTGGGAGGCGCGATGCCTGATCGGGCTTTCCGCCCCGGCGATTCTCCGGGTTCGAATCAGTCCGGGCGGGGGCCCGCGCCCGCTGCGCATCCGGACCGGTGGTACACCTGGGCGCTGAGGCGCAGGGTCTTCGGGGCCCTCGTGTGCGCGATCCTCGCCTTCGCTCTCGGCCGCGCTGCCGTGGGAACCGCGTGGGGTCAGGGCATGGACACGCTCTTCATGGAGTCGGCGATCCACTGGTCGGACCGCTTCGGCGGGGTGTCGGAGCTCGTGACCTCGTTCGTTTCACTGCCGATGATCGTCCTGGTCGGCGTGCTCATCGCCTTCTTCGCGCTGATCCGCCGCAGGCGCACCCTCGCCGGACGGGCCCTGGTGGTGGTCCTGGGCGCGAATGCGACGACCCAGCTGGTCAAGTGGCTGGTCGATCGGCCCGACCTCCACGTGACCACGGCGATCCCCAATTCCCTCCCCTCCGGGCACACGACGGTCGCGATCTCCTTCGCCCTGGCGCTCGTCATGGTGGCGCCGAACTGGTCGCGAGGTCCGGTGGCATGGTTGGGATGGGCGTGGACGTCGCTCATGGGCGTGTCGGTCATGGTGTCGGCGTGGCACCGTCTCGCCGACGTCCTCGTCGCCGTCCTCATCGCGGGCGCCTGGGCTCTGGCGCTCACCCCGATCGAGCGGCGGGAGCGGCACGTCCCGCAGGCACGACGCGTGATGGCGGTCTTCGTCCTCGTCTTCATCGTCCTCGCTTCGCTGCTCTCCCTTGCGGCGCTTAGGGGCGTCGACCTCGTCGCGGTCGCGACTCCCGGGGCTTCGGGTTTCGGCTATTCGGAGTTCCTCGCGGAGCACGCGTGGCGGGCGCGGCTGCTCGCTTTGGCCGGGACCGCCTGGGTGGTGGGCGCGTGCGGCGCGGTGCTCCACGAGGTCGATGCGCTCTGCGTGAATCGGTCCTGAATCGGCTCGGAGTCGGTCCGGTATTGGTCCGGAATCGAGGCGCGCGGCGTGCGAAGGGCCCTTTCGCGCGTGCGGAGCGCGTTCCTCGGGCCCGGGGCATCGGGACCGAAGTCCCGTTGTTCGGGCTTGCGGCACCCTTGGGCGAGGACCTTCGGCGTGTCGCGAGTCGGGCTCCTCGCATTCTTCGATGGCACTAGATACAGTGGTACACGTTCGCCTCGAGCACGACATGTAGTGGCGCGGGTGCGACTCATACGGAAGCCTTCCCGCACAGCCCCTCCGGGGTCGGCGGCGCCCTCGCGTCGGCCGTTCCCGCGGATGCGCGTTGCAGGCGCTCGCATTCGACCCGAGAGGTGACAACAATGGATGAGGCCGTTCAGAACCGCTCCGCACGCTACGACGTGGATGCGATCGGCACCGTCGAGGAGTACCTCGACCGATCCGACTGGCGCGTCAACGCGAACGCGAACCAGGGCTACTCCCTCGGCGGGCTCATCCTCAACTCCGCGGGCAAGATCATCGCGAACTACTGGCTCGAGCAGATCTACACCCCCGAGATCGGCGAGGCCCACCGCACCGGCGACATCCACGTCCACGACCTCGACATGTTCGCGGGCTACTGCGCCGGATGGAGCCTCAAGCGCCTCATCCAGGAGGGTTTCAACGGCGTGACCGGCGCGATCGCGTCCGCCCCGCCCGCCCACTTCTCCTCCGCCTGCGGCCAGATCGTCAACTTCCTCGGCACCCTCCAGAACGAATGGGCCGGCGCCCAGGCCTTCTCCTCCTTCGACACCTACATGGCCCCCTTCGTGCGACTGGACGCCATGGAGTACGAGGAGATCGTCCAGTGCATGCAGGAGCTCATCTACAACCTCAACGTGCCCTCCCGCTGGGGCAGCCAGTGCCCCTTCACGAACCTCACCTTCGACTGGACCTGCCCGGACGACCTGCGCGAGGAGTACCCGCTCATCGCCGATGAGGTCTGCGACTTCACCTACGGCGAACTCCAGCACGAGATGGACCTCATCAACAGGGCCTTCATCGAGGTCATGACGGGCGGCGACGCGGACGGGCGCGTCTTCACCTTCCCGATCCCGACCTACAACATCACCCCCGACTTCGACTGGGACACCGAGAACGCCGACCGCCTCTTCACGATGACAGCGAAGTACGGCCTGCCCTACTTCCAGAACTTCATCAACTCCGACCTCGACCCGCACATGATCCGCTCGATGTGCTGCCGACTCCAGCTCGATCTGCGCGAACTGCTCAAGCGCGGCAACGGCCTCTTCGGATCCGCCGAGCTCACCGGCTCGATCGGCGTCGTCACGATGAACATGGCGCGCCTCGGCTACCGCTTCGCAGGCGACGAGGCCGCCCTCGTCGCCGAACTCGATCGCCTCATCGACATCGCCTCCGACTCCCTGGAGCGCAAGCGCGAGACCATCCGCTTCCACATGGACCGCGGGCTCTTCCCCTACTCGAAGCGCTACCTCGGCCACCTCGACAACCACTTCTCGACCATCGGCGTCAACGGCATGAACGAGATGGTCCGCAACTTCTCCGGCGACGAGTACGACATCACCGATCCGCGCGGCTTCGACATGTGCGTGCGGATCCTCGATCACGTCCGGGACCGCATGGTCGAACGCCAAGAGGCGACCGGCCACATGTACAACCTCGAGGCCACCCCCGCCGAGGGGACGACCTACCGTTTCGCCAAGGAGGACAAGAAGCGCTTCCCCGGCATCATTCAGGCCGGCACCCCCGAACAGCCCTACTACACGAACTCCTCGCAGCTGCCCGTCTCCTACACGGAGGATCCCTTCCAGGCCCTCGAGGATCAGGAGGTCCTCCAGGGCAAGTACACGGGCGGCACGGTCCTCCACCTCTACATGGGCGAGAAGATGAGCTCGGGTCGGGCGTGCAAGGAGATGGTCCGCCGCTCCCTCACCGCCTTCAAGGTCCCCTACATCACGATCACCCCGACCTTCTCGATCTGCCCGGTCCACGGCTACCTCGCGGGCGAGCACTTCACCTGCGACAAGTGCGCCGAGGCCCACCCGGACCGCGAGCCCGTCGCATGCGAGGTGTGGACCCGCGTCATGGGCTACTTCCGGCCCGTCCACTCCTTCAACATCGGCAAGAAGGGCGAGTACGCCGAGCGCCAGATGTTCTCCGAGGACGCGGCCGCGCGCCACGGCGAGCTCGTCTCCGCCTTCCCGCCGGTCGACGCCCGCTGACATGAACGAGGGCGGACGCGGTGCCGCGGGCGGGGAGCCTGCGGCACCGGGGCCTGCCGACCCGATGATCCCCCGCTTCGAGACGAACAGGGCTTCAGGGGGCCCGCTCGGCCCGGCCGGGCCCGACCCGTCTCTCAGGGCCGCGGGCTTCTCACCGGACGACCTCCAGATCGCCGGCATCGTCCCCATGTCGACGGTCGACTGGCCGGGCAAGTTCGTCGCCTCCGTGTTCACCCAGGGGTGCCCGTGGGCCTGCCCCTACTGCCAGAACTCGGCGATCCTCGACCCGAGGATCCCCGGCGTCGTCGCCTGGAGCGCCCTCGAGGCCCTGCTTTCACGCCGTCGCGGCCTCCTCGACGGCGTCGTCTTCTCCGGCGGCGAGGCGACCCGCCAGCACGCCCTCCTCCCCGCGATGAGACGGGTCCGCGAGCTCGGCTTCGAAGTCGGCCTTCACACGGCCGGCCCGTATCCGGGCAGACTGGAATCGATTCTCGAGGGCGGCCTCGTCGACTGGGTCGGCATCGACATCAAGGCGCTGCCCGAGCACTACGAGGCCGTGGCCGGACGCCCGGGCGCGGGCGGGAAGGCGTGGGAGTCCCTGCGCATCCTCCTCGCCCACCCCGAGGTCGACCACGAAGTCCGCCTCACCGTCTACCCGGACGGGCCGAAGGACGGGCTCGGGGTCGCGCGCGCCGCCAGAGCAGCCGGAGCGCGCGCCTTCGCCTTGCAGCAGGCGCGGGAACTCGGTGCTCCGAAGGGCTTCGAGGCCTCGACGAGGGGCTGGGACGAGCAGGTGCGGGCGCTCGCGCAGGAATGCGAATCCCTGGGATTCGAGCGCTTCGAATTCCGCCCGGCCTGAGCGTTCCACCCCGCGGCCCCCGTTCGTCGAGTACCTTTGTGGGGTGACCTCCCAGATGCCGGCTCTCACCCCGCGACAGCGCTTCCTCAAGGAGCGTCAACGCAAGCAGACGCTCACCTTCGCGCTCACGACCGCGATCATGGCGGCCCTCGCCCTCGTGAGCGGACTCGTCCTCACCGGCCTGCTCCCGGTTCCCTTCGGCAACGGCTTCTCCAAGCCGGTCAAGTACGCGAGCGCCGGGCTGGTCCCCTGCCCGCCCGAAGGGGCGATCCCCGCGAGCCCGGAGTCCGTCAAAGTCCAGGTCCTCAACACGACGAGCCGGCAGGGCCTCGCATTGACGGCCTCGACGATGCTCACGAACATCGGGTACTCGCCCCTCGAAGCCGGGAACGCGACCCCGGAGTATTCGGGGACGGCGGAGATCAACGCGGGACCCGCGGGGATCGTCGACGCCTACACGGTGGCCCGCTTCTTCCCGAAGTCGAAAGTCGTCCTCACCGAATCCACCGACAGGACCGTGACCGTGCTCCTGGGGACCTTCTACGATCCGACCGTCTCGCCCGATGAGCTTCACAGGATCTCCGAGTCGAAAGCCGCCTTCAAGGCCCCCGCCGGATGCCTCCCCCTCTCCGACGACGACCTCGCCGCCCTCGAAGCCCCGCAGTCGCTTCAGTCGGGCGCCCAGTCAGGAGCGCAATCGGGCGGCGCGGAGGCGCAGTCGCAGGAGTGAGGCCGGGCCCCCGGCCCTTTCAGCGCCCCGAAGGCGATGCGCCCTGACGGGCGCTGCGGATGCCGCCCTCGTCGAAGCCGCGCAGGAGCGATTCGCCGTCGGAGCCGAACCACACGGGGATCGACTGCGGCACCGTCCACAGGGCGTCCGGTACGAGCGCCTCGAAGGTGCCGTGCGACATGAACTGCTCGATCTCCGACAGCGAGCGGATCGCGATGCCCGCGACGTTGCCGGGGAAGGAGCGGGCGAACTCGGCGTAGATCTCCGGGTCGCGCTGCCCGTCATCGCCGACGAGGAGCCACTTCACCGTGGGGAACATGCGGGCGAGGCGGCGCAGCTCGCGGCGCTTGTGCTCGGGGCCCGAACGGAACCAGCCCGTGTTCGACGGCCCGAAATCCGTCATGAGGAAACCGCCGAGGGGATACCCCAGGCGGTTGAGGAAATCCCGAAGTGCGGGGACCACGTTCCACGCGCCGGTCGACAGGTAGATCACGGGCGCGTGGAGGCCGGGAAGAGCCCCCTTGACCCCCGCCGCCCTGGTGAGGAAGTCCGACATCCCCGGCACCGCTTCGCGCGAGGAGACCCGGTCGACGAAGGAGTGCTTGGCCGCCGCGAAGAGGCGGGGGAGCATCGTCACCATGACCGTGTCATCGATATCCGACACCACTCCGAAGGCCTCGTCCTCGCCGATGATCCGCAGGGCGACGGAAACGGGCCGACCCG
Organism: Schaalia sp.; assembly: GCF_050312375.1. Taxonomy (NCBI): domain Bacteria; kingdom Bacillati; phylum Actinomycetota; class Actinomycetes; order Actinomycetales; family Actinomycetaceae; genus Schaalia; species Schaalia sp. The sequence continues at coordinate 11,393 of NZ_JBNOYB010000099.1, read as the reverse complement.
CGCGGATCCTCCCCTGGGAGAAGCCGTCCCGCCCTCGTCCCCGAAGCGCCGGAGCGGTCGACGACAGGGAATCCCCCTCGTGCAGGCCGAGGGCGCGCACGTCCGATTCGTGAAGGACCTGCATCCACGCGCTGTGCCATCCGGCCTTAAGGCCGTGATCGGACAGAGTCAGATCGACGTACCCGCCGCGGTCGGCGAAAGCGATGCGCTTCTGCCGCCCGACCGTGACGAGGACCGGCTGGCGCGGGACCTGGGCGTCGAAGAACTGACGCCATCCGCGACGTTGCGCCAGCCAGGACCGCTGATCCTGGCTCCGTTCCATGATGACGCGGCCCAGGACCCGCGCCCTGCGCGTCGAGCCGTGACCCCCGAAACCGACGATGCCCGGATGGAAGCCCCAATCGCCGAGGGCGCGCGCGAGTGCGCGCGAGCCCGCCTCGCCGAATGACGAGGTGAGGGTGAGGAGCAACGACGAGGATTCGTCGTCGATGAGGGGTTCGGCGAACATCGGCCTCTCCTGTGCGGGGACATGCACATTGTGCCCGATTCTTGACGGAGGCGGGGCCGGGGCTCAGCGGTGATCGTCTCCGACGGGCCCGCTAAGGGGGACTTCGACGAGGATCGCCCCTCGTCGCGCGTCTACTCGCCGCTCCTGGGGTGCAGGAGCGGGACGGCGCGGCGCAGGACGGGCAGACCGAGGATCATGATCACCGCCATCGCCCAGGCCGCCCCCACCATGACGAGGTACCCGCCGTGAGCGCCGCCCGCATCGATCGCCGGGCCCGCCGCCGCCGAACCCAGGGACAGGCCGATGTTGAGGGAGGTGCCGACCCAGGTGAGGCCCTCGGTGAGGCGGTCGGCGTCGACGACCCTCGCGATGATCGTGTTGACGTTCGTCATCGTCGGCGCGCAGGCGATCCCCGTCAGCGTCATGACGATCGCCATGACGAGGAGCGAATGGGCAAGGAGGTAGGTCGAGGTGCCGATGGCCAAGAGGATGACGCCGTAGGCGAAGAGCCTCCACAGGGGCTGCGTCCACGTGCGCGAGCCGTACCACAGGCCTGCGACCAGGGAGCCGACGGAGAAGAAGGCGAGGAGCACCCCCGACATGGAGGGGGCGCCGAGGGCGGCCGCGAACTCGACGACGGCGACGTCGTTCGCCCCGAACATGGAGCCCATCGCGATATAGGTGAGGACCATGACGATCACGGCGGGATTGCGCAGGACCGAGCGGTGCCTCACGGCCTCGGATCCCGGCCTCGGCGCGGGTTCGGAGGAGCGCTGGGAGAAGAACCAGAGGCCGCCGAGGGTGAGGAACAGGCAGATGAGGACGAAGCCGACGCCCGGATGGAAGGCCGTGCCGAGCACCGTCGACAAGACGGGGCCGACGATGTAGACGAGTTCATCGATGGCGGATTCGAAGGCGTAGGCGGTCGTCAGGTCCTTCGGACGCTCCTTCAGGGCGTTCGCCCAGCGGGCGCGGACGAAGGCGCCGGGCGCCCCCCAGCATGCGCCAGCGACGATGGAGAAGATCGCCACGAGGACGGGGGAGGCGTGCGCGATGGCGCTGAGGAGGAAGGCGGCGTTCGCCCCGATCCCGATCATGAGGAGGGGGAGCATGACCCTGCGCTGCCCCAGGCGATCGACGTATCGGGCGATCGTCGGGGCGCATAGGGCGGTCGCGATGATGTTCAACGCCGACACGAGGCCCGCGAGCGAGTAGTTCCCGTAGCTCGCCTTGATGAGGAGGATGATCGAGATCCCGATCATCGACATCGGCAGGCGCAGGATCAATCCGGCGAGGGAGAAGCGCCAAGAGCCGTTGATCCGAAGGACCTCGAGATAGGGGGAGAGCACCAGTCGATCCTACCGGCGACCCTCTCATAGGGTTCGCCCCGGGGATGCCCGATCAGTCACGAATGCATTGAGCCTCGGTCGCGATGCGGGCTAGTCTGCGTGACAGGGCCGCGCCGTTGACCCTCTGTGCTGAGGAGCGCGCCGATGAGGCCCTGCTCTCGGCTTCGTCGGGCCAATGGTAGGAGGAGAAGTGAGAACTGTTCTGCGCCCCCTGGACTGGATGCTGATCACCGTCGCGGTCGTCGGCGTCATTGCGAACTTCATCGCCGTCTACCTGTCCTATCAGGGCAGCGACTGGCTCCCGGTGTTCAACGCGGTCGGAAGCGTCGGTCTGCTCGGCTGCGCCTTGCTGATGTTCCGCGCGGTCGCCCTCCGCGCTTCGAGGAGGCGGGAGGACGAATCGACGGACCCGAAGGGGCGCTGAGCATCCCATGACGGACGGTGGGGCGGGGGATCAATGTCGATCCCCCGCCCCACCGCGGTGCCGGGGAGGCGGATCGTCGCCGGCGCGTCCTCGGATCAAGGTCCGGGCCGAATCCGATCCGGCCTGACGGATCAGCCGAGCGCGTCGGAGACGAGGGCCTTGGCGGCCTCCTGGACCTCGGCGAGGTGCTCGGGGCCCTTGAAGGACTCCGCATAGATCTTGTACACGTCCTCGGTGCCCGAGGGGCGGGCCGCGAACCAGGCCGACTCGGTCGTCACCTTGAGCCCGCCGATCGGGGCACCGTTTCCGGGGGCTGCCACGAGCTTCGCCGTGATCGCATCACCGGCGAGCTCGGTCGCGGCCACGTCCTCGGGCGCCAGGGCCGCGAGCTTCGCCTTCTCCTCGCGGTTCGCCGCCGCGTCGATGCGCGCATAGGCGGAGGCGCCGTGGCGCTCGACGAGCTCGGCGTGGAGCTGCGAGGGGGTCTTCCCCGTCACGGCCAGGATCTCGGAGGCGAGGAGGGCGAGGATGATGCCGTCCTTGTCCGTCGACCACACGGTCCCGTCCTTGCGGAGGAAGGAGGCCCCGGCGGATTCCTCGCCGCCGAAGCCGACCGAGCCGTCGAGCAGGCCGGGCACGAAGTACTTGAAACCGACGGGGACCTCGATGAGCCTGCGTCCCATCGCGGCGACGACCCTGTCGATGAGGGCCGAGGACACGAGGGTCTTGCCGACGGCCGCGTCCGCCTTCCAGCCCGGGCGGTGCTGGAAGAGGTAGTCGATCGCGACGGCGAGGTAGTGGTTCGGGTTCATGAGGCCGTCGGGCGTGACGATGCCGTGGCGGTCCGAGTCCGCGTCATTGCCGGTCGCGATGTCGTAGGGGGTCTCGCCGGCCTCGTCCGGGGTCATCACTTCGCGCAGAGACGCCATCGCGTAGGGCGAGGAGCAGTCCATGCGGATCTTCCCGTCCCAGTCCAGGGTCATGAAGGCCCAAGCCGGGTCGACATTCGGGTTGACGACCGTGAGATCGAGGCCGTAGCGCTCGGCGATCGCGGCCCAGTAGTCGACGGAGGCGCCGCCGAGGGGATCGGCGCCGATGCGCACCCCCGCCTCGCGGATCGCGTCGATGTCGATCACCTGGTCGAGCTGGTCGACGTAGAAGCGCAGGTAGTCGAACTTCTCCAGGTGCGGGTCGTCGAAGAGCGAAGGGCCGATGATGCGCGGGACCTTGCGCCAGCCCTCTTCAAGGATCTCGTTCGCGCGGGCGGCGATCCAGCCGGTCGCATCCGTGTCGGCCGGTCCGCCGTGAGGCGGGTTGTACTTGAATCCGCCGTCGCGCGGCGGGTTGTGCGAGGGCGTGACGACGATCCCGTCCGCGAGGCCGGGACCCTCGGTGCGCAGGGCCCCGGGGGCGCCGTTCGCGCCGAGGATCGCGACCGAAACGGCCGGAGTCGGCGTGTAAGAGCCGCGCGAGTCGATCTTCACGGTGACGCCCGCGGCCGCGAGGACCTCGAGGGCCGTGCGCCACGCCGGTTCGGACAGGGCGTGGGTATCCCGTCCGATGTAGAGCGGGCCGTCATAGCCCTGCTCGGCGCGGTACTCGACGATGGCCTTCGTGATGGCGACGATGTGGCCCTCGTTGAACTTCGCGTCCAGTGAGGAGCCGCGGTGGCCGGAGGTTCCGAAGGCGACCCGCTGGTCGATGACGGTGGGGTCGGGTTCGATGTCGTAATAGGCGGAGACGACCTCGTCGACGTCGATGAGGTCTTCGGTCAGGGCGACGGTGCCAGCTCTTTCATGCATGGTGACAAGTGTGGCATCGAGGGGCCGATTCTGGGGAGCCCTTCCCGACAGGCGGATGACGAGGGCGCTGCTGCGCCCTCGGACCTGCGTGAATCCTCCGAAGGCGACGCGAGTGGTCCGTCTCACCCGTTAGGCTTGTGTCTGCCGGATCGCACCGTCGCGATCCCTTGACGCAACTCCAGGAGGCCTTCGTGGGCTGGTTTGACTCCGTCGAGCACAACAGGTGGCTGTCGACGCAGATGCAGGCGCTCATCGCAGAAGCCGAGGGGGCGATCGTGCCCACGGGCTTCGCTCATCTCACGACCGAGGGCGAGCCCGACCCGTCGCGTTCCATCGACCTCGCAGTGACGGCGCGCATGCTCTACATCTTCTCCCTCGGCGTCCTCATGGGACTGCCCGGGACCCGCCGCTACGCCGATCATGCGCTCAACTCGATGAGCCGCTACTTCCGGGATCCGGTGAACGGCGGCATGTGGGTGTCGATCAAGCCCGAACCGGATGAGGAGGGGCGCGGCGTCCCCTGGGACGAGGAGGGCCGTGTGAAGTCGCAGTACCACATGGCCTACGTGATCCTCGGCCTGTCGGCGGCGACCGTCGCGAACCGTTCGGGCGCCCACGAGCTGCTCAACGAGGTCCTTCACGACCAGGAGCGCCATTGGATCGAAGACAACGGACTGGTCCGCGACCAGTATGACGAGGCCTTCGAGAACGTCGTGCCCGTCCGGACGAATGGGACGCTCCTGCACACGGCGGAGGCCTATCTCGCGGCGGCGGAGGCGACGACCGACCCCGTGTGGATCGAGCGGGCAGAAGTGATGGCGCGTTTCGCCCACACGATGGCCTCCCAGCACGACTGGCGCCTCCCCGAGTACTACGACGGCGCGTGGGCTCCCTTGAACGGCGAACCCGAGGGGCTGTTGGACGGCCGCCGCGTGTACCACGGCTTCGTGACCGGCCACGCCCTTCAATGGACGCGCATCGCTTTGCAGATCCGTGCCGGTCTGCGGTCCCTGGGGCGCCAGCAGCCCGAGTTCCTCGAAGAGCTCGCCCTCGAACTCTTCGAGCGGAGCCGAGTCGACGGGTGGCGGCGCTACGAGGGCGAGCCCGGTTTCGCGACGGTCATCGACGCTTCGGGCAATCCGGTGGTCGGCGAGGACGAGCATCAGCAGTGGGTCGTCTGCGAGGGCATCAGCGCGACGGTCGCCCTGCGGCGCGCGCATCTCGACGACGGTGCGCAGCCGGGGGAGGTCGAGCATTTCGAGCACTGCTACCGCTCCTTCCTCGACTACGTGAACGACTACCTCATCACCCAGCCGGGCCGGTGGGTCCGACGTCTCGGCCCGCGCAATGAGCAGGTCGTCGCCTCCAAGTCGTCTCGCTGGGACGTCTATCACGCGGTTCAGGCGATGCTCGCGGTCCGGGTGCCGCTGTGGCCGCCCTATGCGGCGGCCCTGTCCCGGGGCCTGCTCGACAAGCCCGAAGAGGCGCCCTCGGACAAGAAGTCCTGGAACTTCTTCTCGAGGCGATGATCGGGTCCTGCGCCGCTTCGCCCTTCGGGCGGATCGTCGGGTAGGATCGTCGGGTCCGGAGGGCTGACCGAGCGGCCGAAGGTGGCGGTCTTGAAAACCGCTGTGTCAGCGATGGCACCGGGGGTTCGAATCCCTCGCCCTCCGCCAGTCATCTCCCGGTGCGGGCGGTGTCGTCTTTGGACGAGCGCCGCTCGTGCCGTAGAGTTGGCTCCACTGGAGACGTCGCATAGTCCGGTCGAGTGCGCCTCCCTGCTAAGGAGGTAGGGGTGCATAGCCCCTCGCGGGTTCAAATCCCGCCGTCTCCGCCATTGTGATGTCCCAGGACATTGTTCCGGCAATGTCCTGGGACTTCTTTCATCTTCGGGGTGTTGATGTCCCGGGTGATCGTTCCGGTGATGTCCCACGTGATCGTTCCGCTCACTGCGCGGGCCCGGGCCCGCCAGCGCGGCTGCCCCTTTCAGCGCGCGCGGCGGCGACCAGTGCCTCCTGATCGGAGTTCTCCCCCGAAAGTGCCCAAGAGGGCTCCTGCGCCCGGTCCAAGGCCTTCTCGGGCACCTTTGGGGAAAGGAAAGGACTGCACACGACCAGAAGCGGGACACCGCCCGCGCATTCCCGAGGGCGGGGCACCGCGCCATCAGACGGACCGCAAGCACCGCCCCACGCCCCCATCAAACCGCAAGCACCGCCCTCGCCGCCGCCCTCGCCGCCGCAGGGGCAGCCGCTGCGATGGCCTCGAACTCCTTCTCCCCGTGGGCTGCGGAGACGAACCACGCCTCGAACAGGGAGGGGGGCAGTGCGACGCCCGCGTCGAGGAAGGCGTGGAAGAAGGGGGCGTGACGCCAGGTCTCCTGCGCCTGCATCTCCTCGTAGTCGCGCAGCGGGGCCGTGGCCGCGGCGGGCCCGAATGCGACGGAGAAGAGGCTCCCCGCCCGCTGGATCGAGTGGGGGACGCCCTCGGCTTCGAGGGCGGAGTGGACGATTCCGGCGACCGTTTCCGCCGCTGAATCGACGCGCGCGTACACGCCCTCGTCCGCGAGGCGCAAAGTCGCCAGGCCCGCCGCGGTCGCCAAGGGATTCCCGGAGAGCGTGCCCGCCTGGTAGACGGGGCCGAGCGGGGCGAGGAGGTCCATAACCTCCGCCCGTCCTCCGATAGCGGCGAGGGGCATCCCTCCGCCGACGACCTTGCCGAAGGTGAACAGATCCGGGGTCCATGCGCCTTCGTCGGGCGAGCGCAGGCCCCACCAGCCGCCGGGGCCGACGCGGAAGCCCGTGAGGACCTCGTCGAGGATCATGAGCGCCCCGTGAGCACTGGTGAGACGGCGGATCGCGGCGTTGAAGGGCCCCGGGTCGACGACGCCCATGTTCGCGGGAGCGGCCTCGCAGATGACAGCCGCGATCTCAGCGCCGCGGGTCGCGAAGCACTCCTCGAGCGCGGTCTCGTCCCCGTAGGGCAGGACGAGGGTGCAGGCCGCGATCGGGGCGGGAACTCCCGCGGACCCCGGCAGGCCGCCGGTCGCGACCCCGGAGCCCGCGGCGGCCAGGAGCCCGTCGGAGTGCCCGTGGTAGCACCCCGCGAACTTCACGACGAGCTCGCGTCCGGTCGCGCCTCGTGCGAGGCGGATCGCGGTCATCGTCGCCTCGGTGCCCGTCGAGACGAAACGGACCTTCTCGGCGGCGGGCACGCGACGGCGGACTTCTTCGGCGAGGAGGGTCTCGGTCTCGGTCGGCGCCCCGAAGGAGAGCCCGCGTCCGGCGGCGTCTTGGACGGCGGCGACGACCTCGGGATGGGAGTGCCCGAGGAGGGCCGGTCCCCAGGAGCACACGAGGTCGACGTACTCGCGTCCGGTCGCGTCGGTGAAGCGGGCCCCCGCCGCCGATGCGATGAAGCGGGGCGCGCCTCCCACCGATCCGTAGGCGCGGACCGGCGAGTCGACGCCTCCGGGGATGATCCGGGCGGCGCGGGCGAAGAGTTCGTCGTTGAGTGTCATGGGGACTCCAGAGATGAGGGGCTGGTCGGGGACGAGGGCGGGGCGCGCCTTCGGGGGGCGGAGGGGGTGGACGGTAGCGAGAGAGATCCCTTCGATGAAGGAACGTGATGACTTCGATGGGGAAAGGTGATGACTTCGATGGGGAGGGGGTCAGGGGGTTGAGAGGCGGCCCTCGGCGACTTCGAGAGCCCAGTAGCTGAGGATGAGATCGGCTCCGGCGCGCCGGATCGCGGTGAGCGTCTCCTCGATGACGGCCTCCCGGGCGATCCACCCCCGCTCTGCCGCCGCCTCGACCATCGCGTACTCGCCGGACACCTGGTAGGCGGCGACCGGCACGGGGCTGACCGCGGCGACCGCGGCGATGACGTCGAGCGAGGACAGGGCGGGCTTCACCATGACGATGTCCGCCCCCTCCTCGACGTCGAGCAGCGCCTCGCGCACGCCCTCGCGCCTGTTCGCCGGATCCTGCTGGTAGCTGCGACGGTCGCCTCGCAGGGTCGAGGCGACGGCCTCGCGGAAGGGCCCGTAGAAGGCGGAAGCGTACTTCGCGGAGTAGGCGAGGATCGCGACCTCCTCGAATCCCTCCGCGTCCAGGGCGTCGCGGATCACTCCGACCTGGCCGTCCATCATCCCCGAGGGCGAGACCATGTGCGCGCCCGCCCTCGCCTGCGCGAGCGCCATCTGGGCGTAGAGCTCCAGGGTCGCGTCGTTGTCGACCCGGCCCTCCTCGTCGAGGACGCCGCAGTGCCCGTGGTCGGTGAACTCGTCGAGGCAGGTGTCGGCGATGACGACGAGCGCGTCGCCGACCTCCTCGCGCACGGCCGCGATCCCGCGATTGAGGATCCCGTCCGGGTCGAGCGCCGCCGAACCCGCCGCATCGCGCGTTCCGGGCACGCCGAAGAGGTCGATGCCTCCCAGGCCCGCCTCGGCGCAGCGCACGGCGCAGCGGCGCAGCGAGTCGAGGTCGAACTGGAACTGGCCGGGCATCGAGGAGATGGGGACGGGCTCGGCGATGTCCTCGCGGACGAAGACGGGCGCGATGAGCTGGCCGGGGTCGAGCCGGGTCTCGCGGACGAGCCCGCGCATCGCGGGGGTCGTGCGCAGGCGGCGGGGGCGGACGCGGGGGAAGGAGGTCATCGGCGTTCCTCGGATCGGGTGTTGCGGCGGGCGGGGAGCAGGGCGGAGAGCGCATCGGCGACGGCGTTCGGGGTCGGCGCGCCCGCCGTGAGGACGGGGGAGTCGGGGGCGAGTTCGGCGCAGGCGGCGGCGCTGGTCCGGCCGAGGGCGACGAGGGGGAGTCCGCGCGGGGCGGGCCCGAGCAGGCGGAGGAGGGCGCGCAGGGAGGAGGGCGCCGTGATGACCGCTGCGAGAAGGCCGGGATCGGTCCAGGCGTCGCGCACGCGCTCATCCGCTTCGCCCTCGAGGGGGAGGGTGTCGTAGATCGGGCGTTCGACGACCCGCCAGCCCGCTCGGGTGAGCCCGGTCGCAAGGGCCGGATCCCCCGAGGCCGAGCGCGGCAGGAGGATCGTCGCAGGCGCGCCCCGGGCGGCCGATCCGGGTCCCGGTCGGCCCAACGAGCGGGCGAGGTCGGCGCCGCTCCCGCCTCCGATGAGGTCGCATTCGATTCCGAGCCCGCTCACTGCGCGGGCCGTCGCCTCACCGACCGCCCCGATTCGGGCGCCGCGCTCGCGTGCGGCCCCGAGGAGACGGCCGAGGGATTCGGGCGCATCCCCCGCGAGGACCCGGATCGTCCGGGGCGAGGTGAGGAGGATCCACGCCTCGGGGGCCCGGGAGTCCCCGCCCGTGTCGGGCGCCGCGACCGCCGCGAGATCCTGCAAGGCCCGGCGCCGCTCGTCCTCGTCGACTCGGGTGCGCGTCAGGGGTGCCGGCACGAGCTCGACACCGAGGGCCTCGATCGCGAGTCCGAAGGGGTCGGGGGCCGAGGGCGAGTGGGCGCGCGTGAGCAGGACGCGAGGGGCGGGTGTCATCGATCGGTCCCGAGCGGGGTCTTCCCCGGGGCGCCGGACAGGGCGGTGGAGGGGTCGGGGCGCGCCTGAGGGGAGGGATGAGGCGCCTTCGAGGCGTGCAGATCGGTGATCCCCGCGGCCCCGGCGTCGATGAGGGCGTGGGCGAGGCGGGCGCCGAGCCCGCGCGCGGCGCTGATCCGGCTGCTGAGGCTGTCGGAGGGGGAGAGGCTGATCGCCTCCTCGAGGCGGAGCCCCCGGCGTCCATCGGCGGAACGCACCGAGGACTCGAGGATGAGGCGCTCCCCCTCCATGCGGGCGAGAGCCCCGACCGGGGCCGCGCATCCGGCTCCGAGGGAGTTCATGAGGGCGCGCTCGGCGGTGACGGCGAGGCGGGTCGCCGGATCGTCGAGCGCGGCGAGCAGGTCGAGGAGGAGCGGGTCCGCGTCGGAGCGGGTCTCGATCGCGAGCGCCCCTTGCGCCGGAGCCGGCACGACCTCGCGCGCATCGAGGATCTGCGAGATCCGATCCGCAAGGCCGAGGCGCTTGAGGCCCGCGACGGCCAGGACCACGGCGTCGAGGTCCTCGTCCAGGCGCGCCAGCCGCGTCGGCACGTTCCCGCGGATGTCGACGAGTTCGAGGTCGGGGCGCGCAGCGAGAATCGCGGCGCTGCGACGCGGAGAACCGGTGCCGACGCGCGCGCCCTCGGGGAGTGCGGCCAGAGTCGCACCCGTGCGCGAGCAGAGCGCGTCGCGGGGGTCTTCGCGCGCCGGGAGGGCCGCGAGAGTGAGGCCCTCGACCTCGCCGGAGGGGAGGTCCTTGCAGGAGTGGACCGCGAGCTCGCATTCGCCCTTCGCCAGGGCCTCGCGCAGGCGGGCGACGAAGACGCCCGTCCCGCCCAGGGCGGAGAGGGGGGAGCGGTCGATGTCGCCCTTCGTCGTGATCCTGACGAGTTCCACCTCGAGGGCGAGTCCGCGGGCGCGTCCCGCTTCTTCGACTCGCCGGGCGATCATCCCCGATTGCGCGAGGGCGAGGGCGGAGCCGCGGGTGCCGAGTCTCAAGCGCATTCCGGTTTCGTCATGGATCACCCTGGCAGAATAGCCTCCCGGGGTGCGGGGAATTCAATTTCACGCACCTCGGCGAGAATTTAAGGACGCTGCGTCAGAATATTTCGGCGCGGGCTCGAGAAGGAGCCGGAATGGCATTTCAACCCATCGAGTTCTTCACCGTCCGAATGCGGGCGTTCACTCGCCGAGAAGCCGCACCGCCCTCGAACGCGCATCGGCCACGACCGCCGACACCCCGCTCCCGGCGACCCAGGCCCCCGTCACCGCCAGCCCCTCCATCGCCTCGGCGGCCCCGCGGACGGCGTCGATGCGCTCGCGGAGCGCAGGGGCCGCCTGTGCGAGCGTCCCGTTCCAGTGGATCACCCGGTGTGCGAGGACGCACTCGCCGCCGATCCGAATCCCGGTGAGCGCCAAGGCCTCGTCGAGCAGCTCTTCCAGAACGGGCTCGCGCTCCTCGTCCCCCGGTCGCCCGTGGGACAGGCGCAGCAGGTGGGCCCCGGGACCGTGAGCGGCGCGCAGGGCCTCGGCGACCCACGGCCATTTCACATCGAGCTGCGAGAGCGCCTTCGCCCGCACCGGGCACCCCGCCTCCGGGGAGACGAGGAGGCCCGGGCCGACGGGCGCATCGTCGAGTCCGGGGGCGCGCACGGCGAGGAAGGAGCGGACGATCGGCGCGCCCCTGGGCGAATCCAGCGATTCCGCTTCGGGGACGAGGGCGGCCAGGAGTCTGCGCGCGGCGGCCGGGGCCGCCGCGAGGAGAAT